>JAKEGI010000092.1 GCA_022615595.1 Bacteroidales bacterium
ATTCATTCAGCTCGCCCGATATTTTCTGCTGCAGTGCCATGATGAGGGATACTCTCCTCTCCTTGATTTTTTCGGGAATATCGTCACTGTATTTCAGGGATGCGAATGTCTCATCCTCATGTGAATACCTGAATGCACCAAGCCTGTCAAAACGGAACTCGCCTATGAAGCTGAGAAGAGATGAGAAATCCTCCTCCGTCTCACCGGGATGGCCTGCGATGACAGTGGTTCTTATTGCTGCGTCAGGCACTCTGCGGCGTATCTCTTTCAGCAGGGCACGGGTATCACTTTCGTTATGCTCACGCCTCATCTTGCGAAGCATTTTTTCAGATATGTGCTGTATCGGGAGATCGATGTACCTGCATATCTTCGGATCAGACTGCATAATATCAAGCAGTTCAAGCGGGAATCCGGATGGATATAGATAGTGAAGCCTGATCCATTTTATGCCTTTCACTTCTGAGAGACGGCGGACAAGCAGCGGCAACATCTGTCGGCCGCTGAGGTCAATGCCATAGAATGTCAGATCCTGCGCAATGAGAATGAGTTCCTTCACCCCTTCTGACGCCAGGAACTCGGCTTCGGCTACCAGTTCATCAATGGGTGTTGAGGTATATCTTCCCCTTATATCAGGGATGGCACAGAAGGCACACGTGCGGTCACATCCCTCCGAGATCTTGAGGTAGGCGTAGTGGCGCGGCCCTGTAAGGACTCTCTCCCCTGAAAGTTCATGGTGATATGCCAGGCCCAGGCGACTGATGATTTCGCCGGGTCTGTTAACACCAAACCAGGCATTGACTTCGGGCAGGGCATAGACAAGCTCCTCCCTGTAACGTTCAACCATGCAACCCATCACAAAGAGGTGACCCCTGCCCTGCTTCTTTATAGCCTCGCCATGGCGGATGATGGTCTCGATACTCTCTTCTTTGGCATCATGGATGAATCCGCAGGTATTGATTATCACAATATCGGACGGCTCCGCCGAGTCAGCATCAACATTATAGCCCCCGACCTGGAGCTGTCTCATAAGTTTCTGTGAATCAACCGTATTCTTTGAGCAGCCAAGAGTAACTATGTTGACCCTGTTTCTCTTCATCAGTCACGCGGGCTGAAGAGTGAGTCAACGAAGGCGTACCTGTCAAAGATGCGGAGGTCCTCCATCTTTTCACCGACGCCGATATATCTGACCGGTATCCTGAACTGGTCCGATATCCCGATAACTACCCCTCCCTTGGCAGTGCCGTCAAGTTTGGTAACGGCAATTGCATTAACCTCGGTTGCCGCCGTGAACTGTTTTGCCTGTTCAAATGCATTCTGTCCTGTTGAGCCGTCAAGGACAAGAAGCACTTCATGCGGCGCTGCCGGTACAACCTTCTCCATCACCCTCTTGATCTTTGAAAGCTCATTCATCAGACCGATCTTATTGTGCAGCCTGCCGGCCGTATCGATGATCACAACGTCAGTGTCTGAGGCAACGGCTGATTTAACAGTGTCAAATGCCACCGAGGCAGGGTCAGAACCCATCTGCTGGCTTATCATAGTGACACCCGCCCTCTCTGACCAGATCTTAAGCTGGTCGATGGCAGCCGCCCGGAAAGTGTCGGCTGCACCAAGCAGCACTTTCTTGCCTGCCTTGCTGAAGTTGTATGCCAGCTTTGCAATTGTAGTTGTCTTTCCCACACCGTTGACTCCAACAACCATGATAACGTAAGGTTTTACAGGCAGAGTAGAATCAAAAGTTGAGGATGAGGTTGAGGATGAGGTTGAGGCTGAGGTTGAGGCGGAACTGCCTTCATCAAGAAGCGCTGCTATTTCATCGCGGAGAATGGTGTTAAGCTCTGAGGTCCCTACATATTTGTCACGGGCAACCCTTTTCGACACCCTGTCAATGATGCGCAGTGTAGTCTCGACACCAACATCGGATGATACCAGTACCTCTTCAAGATTGTCAAGCACATCATCGTCAATCTTTGATTTACCGGCAACAGCCCTTGTAAGGCGGGCAAAGACATTCTCACGGGTCTTCACCAACCCCCTGTCAAGTATCTCCTTCTCTTCCTTTTTAATGAATCCAAATAACCCCATCGTTAATTCTTTGATCTTTAAAAGTAAAAAAAGAGACGCAAAAGATGCGTCTCCCTGGTGCTACAGTTCAGTATCCCTGAACTTATTTCTTTGAAAAGAAGTCCTTAACGTGGTCGTTATGAACAACTTCTTCCTTAAACTGGTACGCGCCGGTCTTATCTGACTTCACCACTTTGATGCATTTGGTGAAAACTCTTCCGGTACCTGTTTTTAGCGTTGCAACAACTTTCTTTGCCATAACTCACTTATTATTTTATCTCCCTGTGAAGGGTAACTTTTTTAAGAATAGGGTTGAATTTTTTTCTCTCAAGACGGTCGGGGGTGTTCTTACGGTTCTTGGTGGTAATATACCGTGAAGTACCCGGCATACCGGAGTCTTTATGTTCAGTGCACTCAAGGATCACCTGCTGCCTGTTTCCTTTGCTCTTCTTAGCCATTTTCTGTCCGCGTTAATTAGTTGATCATGTATCCTTTTTCCTTTGCTTCCTTAAGCACTGAAGCCAGGCCGTTCTTGTTGATGTTCCTCATGCCTGCTGCTGATACCTTAAGGGTGATCCATCTGTTCTCCTCGGGAAGGAAATACCTCTTGGTGAACAGGTTGGCCATAAACTTTCTTTTGGTCCTCCTCTTTGAGTGGGAAACATTGTTTCCTACCACTGCCTTCTTGCCGGTGACCTGACAAACTTTTGACATTATTATCCTTTTTTACTTGTTCTGAAATACTCCGAAAATC
>JAKEGI010000093.1 GCA_022615595.1 Bacteroidales bacterium
GAGGCAGCAACAACCCGCACTGAGTCAGCTTTCTTTGACGCGCCGGTACCGCTTTCAAGAAGCGATGTATACATCAGGGGATCCATCTCTTCATAGCAGGCCTTGTCAGAGCACGATTCCGCTGACATGGCGAATATCAGTGCCAGGAGGAAAACTGTTATCTGTCTCAGCGAATGCATAACGAGAGGCAAAGGTAAAAAATAATAAAGAGGTTACGCAATGAATGCATAACCTCCCCTTCATGCAACCTGCCCTGTCAGAATTTGGGCATGTTTTTCAGTACACCGATTCTGATACGGTTAATGACTTTGCCAACGGGATTCTCTTTCTCCTTAACGGAGTATATCTCATTGATAATCGGTTTATAACGTTCAGTCAGTATATTTCTTCTCAGCTTGAGGGTAGGAGAGAGTTCGCCTGACTGGGGAGTCCACTCTTCAGTTACAAGCCTGAACCGCTTAATCTGCTCGAATTCGCCCATGCTCCTGTTCAGCTCACGCACTTCACGTCCATATCGTTCTACCACTTCCGGTATTTCAATCAACTCGGCGTTATCGCGGAATTGTATCTTGTGAATCGAGCACCAGTCATGGAGGAATGTAAAGTTTGGAGAGATAAGTGCACTGGCAAATTTTTCATTTTCACCGATGACCATGGCCTGTTCGATGAAAAATGATTCCTTGAGCCTGTTCTCAATTACCTGGGGAGCAATATATTTTCCTGCGGAGAGCTTGAACATCTCCTTTTTGCGGTCTGTAATGCGAAGGAATCTGCCATCCTCTATACGCCCGATGTCACCGGTGTGGAACCACCCCTCACTGTCAATTACTTCTGCCGTCAGCTCCGGAGCCTTGAAATATCCCATCATGAGATTCGGTCCCTTGCAGAGTATCTCACCGTCATCAGCAATCTTCACCTTAACGTTTTCGATAATCGGACCGACAGTTTCAAACTTTATGTCAGGTATCCTGAGTGGGTTGACGGCTATTACCGGTGAAGTCTCAGTGAGGCCATAGCCCTGAAGCACAGGAATGTCGGCCGCCCAGAAGATACGTTCAAGCCTTGCCTGCAGTGCTGCTCCTCCAGAGACAAGAACCCGCAGTTCTCCTCCAAGGGCTTCCTGCCACTTCCTGAAGATCAGTTTGCGGGCAATGCCAAGCCTGAACCTGTAAAACGCACTGTTGCCGTTAAGCCTGAATTTCAGGCCGAGATTGACAGCCCAGAAGAATATCTGTTTCTTGAGCCAGGGCAGGTTCTTGCCCTTGTTGATAATGTTGTCATAGATCTTTTCGAGCAATCGGGGCACTGTGGTGGCAAGATGAGGCTTTATTTCCTTCATGGTGTCAGCTATGACTGCCATGTTCTCAAGATAATAGATGCTTGTTCCCTTGTACTGAAGATGATAGTTCATCATACGCTCATAGACGTGGCAGAGTGGCAGGAAGCTGAGGGCCCGGTAACCTATGCCGAACTCATGTGCGGTGCTGGTGGCAATGGCATTGGAGACAAGGTTATGATGCGAGAGCATCACCCCCTTCGAATTGCCTGTAGTGCCCGATGTGTAGATGATGGTACACATGTCGGACGGCTTGATAGAGTCTTTAATGACATTCAGTTCAGGCATTAACCTTTCCTTATTCTTTTTGCCCTCCTCAATTATATCATCAATGGTCCTCAATCCGTCAACAGCGTCAAATGAGAACACCTCCCTTACAGCCCTGATCGCGGGTAATATGGGTGCTATCTTTGCATGAACCTGTTTGTTCCCTACAATGACGGCCTTTGCCTCCGAATGTTCAAGGATGAACTCATACTCATCCTGACTTATAGTCGGATAGACCGGCACATGGATCATCCCTGCCTGTGAAATGCCATGGTCTGCAATGTTCCATTCAGCCTTGTTGGGAGTGATGGTTGCGATGTGGTCTCCCTTTTTATAGCCGAGAGAGAGGAGTCCATAACTGAACAGGTCAGCAAGTTCTCTGACGGCCTCTGTTGAATAGGTCACCCACTCATTGTCATGTTTCCCGCCAAACATTACTTCGCGAGGGTAAACCTGACAACTCCAGTCTATCAGGTCAAAGGTTCTCGTAACTTCCATTTGTCTCTGTTTTGGGTTTGAGATACAAGTGTATGAATTTCGAATAAATAAAACAAGCATTCAGTCAACCATTTTAATGATCGCATAAATGCTTGATTTTAAGCTCAAAACAATTATATGTTTGTGGAGGTTGTTTCGACCGGTCAGTTTTTGATCATCTTAACCCGGCTTGTGACCAGTTCTACGGCTTTACCAACAGCATTTGTCAGTCCTTCGGGCTTTTTCCCGCCGGCAGTGGCAAGGAATGGCTGCCCGCCACCCCCTCCGTTGATCTCTGAAGCCACAGACTTGATTATATCGACCGCGTTAAGCGAGGCTTTTTTGACAACCTCATCGCCGAAACATACCAGTAATGAAGCCTTCCCTTCATTTTCAGAGCCAATGATCACGGCACAGCTGCTGTCTGACTGTCTTAACTGGTGTGCAATATTCTTCAGGGTTTCTGCTGAGACATCCGGTACAA
This sequence comes from Bacteroidales bacterium, assembly GCA_022615595.1. Taxonomy (GTDB): domain Bacteria; phylum Bacteroidota; class Bacteroidia; order Bacteroidales; family VadinHA17; genus SR-FBR-E99. Next base: position 2,565 of record JAKEGI010000093.1, read on the forward strand.
CTCCTGAATAAAGATTGCATACTCCCAGGGCGACCGCATTTTTTTCCAGATCACGTCGTGATGAGGCAGCAACTGCTCCCTGCATCTTTTCGATTGTATGTCTCAGGGCTCCGTTCTCAGCAATGAGTTTTGATACGTTAGCGGCAGGGTTACCGGTACTCCTTAGCATCAGAGTAATCTCCTCAAGAGTTTTCAGTTTGTCATTGATGTATGCCAGCGCTCCCCGGCCTGTCACTGCCTCGATACGCCTTACGCCGGCTGCTACGGCACCCTCATATATGATCTTGAATAGTCCTATCGCCGAGGTATTTTCAACATGTGTCCCTCCGCAGAGTTCCACCGAATCGCCAAAAGAGACGACCCTGACCTTCTCACCGTACTTCTCGCCGAAGAGCGCCATGGCTCCCATTGCCAGAGCCTCTTCCACAGGTGTCTCGTCAACCACTGCCGAAGAGATATTCTCCATTATCATATCATTGACCATCTGTTCGACGGCAGCCAGTTCTGCTGTTGTCACCTGGCTGAAGTGGCTGAAGTCAAACCTCAGTTTCTCCGGTGTCACGAGCGAACCTTTCTGTTCCACATGCTTTCCGAGAACGTGCCTCAGGGCATGATGCATCAGGTGGGTGGCGGTATGATTACCGGCGGTCTGTTGTCTCCCATCACGGTCAACTAATGCGGTAAATACCTTTGAGGGCTCTGACGGCACCTTTTCTGCAATATGTATTGTGAGGTTATTCTCCTTAATGGTATCTAGTATTGCTATTTTTTCAGTGTCGGAAGAGATATGTCCCTTATCTCCGATCTGTCCTCCTGACTCGGCATAGAAGGGTGTCCGGTCAAAAACAAGATGAACCACCTCTTTTCCCCTGACGTTTACCTTCCGGTAGCGGGCGATATGTACCATCTCCCGGATGTGATCATAGCCTGTAAAAACAGTCGTGTCGGCGTCATGGATAACAGTCCAGTCACCGGCCGTGATGGCGGCATCGTCCCTCGACCGGACTTTCTGGGCGCTGAGCTCACGATTGAATTCATCGATATCAAGACTCATGCTGTTTTCCCTGAGTATAAGCTGGGTAAGGTCTACCGGAAAACCGTATGTGTCAAACAACTCAAAAGCATCGCTGCCGGGGAAAAGACTCTTGCCTTGATTTTTCAGTGCTGCAACCTGCCGCTCGATCATCTTCAGGCCTTTGCCCAGGGTCTTGAGAAAAGCCTGTTCCTCTTCAAAAATGACCCTTGAAATTATCTCCTTCTGTGCTGTCAGCTCAGGATAGTGTCTGCCCATAACCTTGATAAGCTCAGGTACGAGCTTGTATATAAACGGCTCGCTCATCTCAAGCGATGTGTAACCGTATCTGACAGCCCTTCGCAGAATTCTTCTTATGACATATCCCGCCTTGTTGTTTGAAGGAAGCTGTCCATCGGCAATTGAAAAAGCCACTGTCCTCAGATGATCGGCAATGACACGGTGTGCTATGTCCCACCTGTTCTCCTTACCATATGGTTTGCCTGTTACAGCTGCAGTGCCGCTGATTACAGGCTGAAAAACATCGGTGTCATAATTTGATTTCTTACCCTGGATCACCATGCAGAGACGCTCGAAACCCATTCCGGTATCAACGTGGCGTGCCGGCAGTGGTTCAAGTTCTCCACCAGCCTTGCGGTTA
>JAKEGI010000094.1 GCA_022615595.1 Bacteroidales bacterium
CTCAAAGTACTGGTCTTCAGAAAGAAGGAATTCAAAGAAACTATTCCCTGGAAATACGATCATATAGACTCCCGCAGGGAGCTTTTCAGCGCCAGCGAACCTGCCACGTCCCGACTTCTCGGTAATCGTACTGTCACTTATATATTGCTGATTGCCAAGATGGTATGCCAGTCTTATCTTTTGCTCAGATGCTCCGCTTATATTCAGGGTCAGCGAGTAGCCTGGCTGCGCCCTGAGAGCGGACGCGTTCAACAGCAGAAGCGTGATGATTATGGCAAGATTGATGTGTTTCATCCGTGTTAATTCAGTTACTCATATCAATTCGCAGTATCTCAGCATATCCGGCCGATGTTATCACTGCTTTAAGAACAAAGTTGAAACGGTTCAGGTCAGTGCAGAGAAAGAAGTCTGTCGGAGGGCTGAAAGAAAGGTTTGCCGGGTTGAAGAACCTGCTTCCGGAGCCATGTCTGAGTGCACTGATTTCGCTGGTCAGATCCGGTTCGCGGCCTTGCAGGAGATCAGAGATATATCTTGCGCACAGCAGGTCTTCCCCGGCAGACTCAACAGCTCTGTAACCCATGGCCACAAGAGTGACTTTCTCGGGCTTGATCATTGAGATATATGATGCCACGGCAGCTGCGTTGACAAGACTTGCACCCAGTATCTCGGTGGCTCCGGTAGCGTTCATAATCCCGTTTGTCCCGGCTGTGGTACAGTGAATCATTGTCTTTCCCATAAGGTCGCCTGTGATCATCTCGGTAGGGCTGTTGCCCATGTCAAATCCTTCAGGCTTCATTTCATCTTTTTCACCGGCAACAACCGTACCATACCTGAGCTTATCCCTCAGTGCCAGAGCCTCCGCAGGCGAAGCAACGTCAATCAGCCTCCTGATGCCCCTGTCATATGCATAGCATGCTGTCGAGAAGGCCCTGAAAACATCTATGATCACGGTTACTCCCTCTGCTTCACGTGCACCTGCTATAAACTCTTTTACTGTAATGATCATTTCGTCTGTTTCAAAACGTGAAGATAATAATAGTGTTTAAAGATGATTTCTTAAATTTGCCAAAGCCTTAATCATTTGCAGATGATCAAACCCGTTGAATGGATACAAAAGATCTACCGGTTCGTCAGAACAGACTTCTGGAAGACCCCGATTTCAAGTCTCACTGCGGCACAGGCTTATATGATAAGGCAGGCACGGATCATTTACCTTGTCTATAAGGGGATAAAGAGAGATCATATTTATATAAAGGCTTCTGCCCTTACCTTCTTTACAATCCTGTCAGTCATACCTATGGCTGCACTAGCATTTGGCATATCGAAAGGATTCGGATTGCATGATGAACTGAGGGCTGAGATCATAAAACAGTTCCATAACCAGGAGCAGGTTATGAACTGGATCCTTGATTTTGCGAATAATCTTCTGCTGCAGACAAGCGGAGGATGGCTGGCAGCTTTTGGCGTCGCATTGCTCTTTTATACTGTAGGGCAACTGTTAACATACGTCGAAAGTACATTCAACTCCATATGGAACGTGGTTGAGACCAGGGTATGGTACAGGCAGGTGACTGATTACCTTGCCATAATAGTGATGGTTCCGGTGCTCTTCATCGCGTCAAGCAGTGCCACGGTGCTTGCCAATACCAGGCTGAACGAAATACTTAGCAAATCTGACATGCTTGAGGGGCTTAAGCCTGTCGTTTCATTCCTGGTGCAGCTGATACCTTATATCCTGATGTGTTCAATCTCAGTGGCTGCCTTCCTGGTAATGCCAAATACGAGAGTCAAGATAAGGCCTGCGTTGGTTGCAGGTATACTTGCGGGAATTGTCCTGCAGCTTCTTCAGATACTCTACATCCAGTTCCAGATTGGCGCCTCAAAGCTCGGTACGCTCTACGGCAGTTTTGCGGCTATCCCGCTTATTATGTTATGGATACAAATAAGCTGGGTTGTGCTGCTCGTGGGTGCACAGCTCTCATATTACCTGCAAAACATTACAAGGTATGAGTTTGAATTCGATGTGCAGACAGTATCGCCAAAGCAGAAAAAGCGGCTTTCGCTGCTGATCATGCATACCCTGATTAAGGACTTTGTTAAGGGCACCAGGCCAAGAGGGCCGGAGGAGATTTCACTTGAACTGAGCATACCTGTGCGGAGCGTGCGCGACAGCCTTCAGTCACTGCGCGATGCACTTCTTGTTACCGAGATATATGATGAGAACAGTGACAGATATGTTTATCAGCCTGCCACTGATATCAATAAGATGACACTCTCATACGTTGTCGAGAAGCTTGAGAACTCAGGGTCTACCCACAAGAACGTCATTAACAATGCTGATTACAAAAAGATTGACTCAGCAGTCACCAAACTGGAAGCATTAATTGCAGCGTCAGAGACCAACGTGCGTCTGCGCGATATATAATAGCTCTATTTATTGCGGAAAGGTGAGAGGCGATGGCGTCTCACAAATCTCACAAGCTCATCAAGCGTTTTCCAGTTATCAAACAGGTAGTGGGGGCTCTCAACTATTATCTCTCTTGTCTCAGGATGCATCTCCCAGTAACTGATAAGGTTTGATGCCCTGAAGACTCTGTCCTCGGTGCCGATTAGCGAGTAATCCCATATAAAACCTGTCTCAACCGGTTCCATCATCCTGTTGTATATCCATCTCAGTTCGTCATGAAGCGATTTGACCGTTCTGGTGGGTATTATATCCCTGTTACGTTCAAAAGAGCTCTTGTTGCCGAATACTCTGAGGTAGAACTTTGCCATGCTGTAATTGGTGATGTTGTTCAGCGTAGCTTCAAAGACCTTAAGAGGCACCCCGTAGCGGTCATCAGCAGCCACAGGCGTGCCGTTTATTGCTATGGTAAGATCGGGCCTGATGCCCATCCTGCGGCCGTAATGTTCTGCCGCCCACACACCAAGAGACCATCCAATGACCGTGACATGCCTGTAGGTCTTCATCTTGGGAAGGATGAGAGGTTCGTCTGCCGAGTAGTTATAGAAGAGTATAAAATCAAACTTGTCTGAACAGAGGTTAGAGAAGGCCTTTTCATCAATGCCCCAGGTGCCAAAAAGAATTATCAGGTCTCTGTTATTCTCAAATCGGCGCAGGAAGGTTTTCATCGGCTTGCAGAAAAGGAAAAAGAGGAGAGGGTTAATGTGGTACTTTAAGGAACGGGCTTATGAGATAATCCCGGAATCTACTGTCTGATAAAAGGAAGTGACCTACGGTAGTCAGCCTGTAGGTCCATGTGAAAGTCAATGTCTGCAATACAATCCTATTGATTCCCACAAGTAACCCTTACTCTCCTCTTTTTAGCATTAGCTATCAACAAATATAATAATAATTCTTTCTTTTTCCAAATTTAAGGATAAAAAAAATATCTGATGAGACAGGATCCGGTGAATGAACCAGTCATTTCCTGTAAATCCTGCTTATTGGTATGGTGTCAGACAGATACTGACCGGGTGCATTCAGTGAATGAATCTTTCTTACAACGTCCATACCCTCTATAATCCTGCCGAAGGCAGCGAAGCCGTGACCATCCCTGTTTCTCATGCCTCCGGCGTCAAGCGACGGCTGATCTCCGATGGTGATGAAGAACTCGGAGGTAGCAGTACCCGGATGCCATCGTGCCATCGAGATGGTCCTGTCAAGATGCCTTATGCCTGTAACATCTGTTCTTTCATGGACCACAGGAGGAATGGTATCTGATTCCGCATTATATCTTCCACCTTGTATTACTGCAATCCTGATACTGTCATTTGGCTGATTGTCATCCCTTACAACCCTGTAGAAACAGCTGTTATTATATAACCCGTTATCGACATAGAAGAGGAAGTTAGCCACAGTAGCCGGTGCCTCCTTATGAAACAACTCCGCCTCGATGTCTCCCAGTGGTGTCTCAATCACTACCTTCGGGTTTTGATGACATGATGGCATTAGTACCAGAGCCGCAATTATGGCAGGAAATAAATATCTTTTCATTTTTGTTC
>JAKEGI010000095.1 GCA_022615595.1 Bacteroidales bacterium
AAGAGTATACCATGATGATCATGCTGCCCTTAAGCCGAGTGGCATTACCGGTCATGGCATAGGGATCTTCGGTTCTCTATTCATGATTATTGGGGTTGGCTCCTACATGGCAAGAAAGCGCTACCGGTTCATGTCACGGCTGGGACTATTGAAGCACTGGCTTGAGTTTCACATTTTTCTCTGTACCCTGGGCCCAATGCTGGTCTTGTTCCATACGGCATTTAAGTTCGGGGGGCTTGTAGCCGTGAGTTTCTGGAGCATGGTGGCGGTCTTTCTGAGTGGTATCGCCGGCAGATTCATATACCTCCAGATTCCACATTCTATTGAGGGGAGGGAACTTAGCCTTAATGAGGTGAGGGCAATGAAGGGTAACCTTGCTGACCTGTTGAAAGCATCATATCATCTTGATGATGAGAGTTATAACAAGATAGTTGAGACAGTGCGGCAAAACAGAGGAGCATCTTCAAGCGGTACCTTTGGTGGATCGTTAACTCACTATTTTGCGGATAGAAAATCTCTGCTTTCTGTAAAGGAGATAATGAAAAGAAAGAAAATGCCTGCTTCCGATTTGAGAGGTATTACTGCGCTGATTAAAAAGGATATCAGGATCAGCAGGCGAATTGAAAGGCTGGACAGAATGAAGGCGCTATTTGGATACTGGCATGTTGCCCACCTGCCCTTTGCCCTCGTGATGCTGATAATAATGGTTATACATATAGGTGTAACCCTGCTTTTTGGCTACAGATGGATCTTCTAGTATGAGCCTGCAAGTTGAAAGCATACTGATTTACTCACTGGCGGCCCTTCTATGCATAGCGATTGTTGCAGTCTATGTTTTCAAGAAGAGGAGAGAGTCAAAGATAGTTGACAGGAAGATAAAGAAGGCCCAGGAGGAGGGGATGCACGAGCCTGTTTCGCTTCATCCGTATGTAGACGTAAACACTTGCATCCAAACAGGTGCCTGTGTCGCAGCCTGCCCTGAAAAAGATATTCTGGGAATAAGAAACGGCAAGGCGACCATAATTAATGCATCTCAGTGCATTGGTCACGGAGCCTGTTTTCACGCATGCCCTACCGAAGCCATTACTCTGCGGATAGGAACTGAAAAGAGAGGAGTGGAGCTGCCTCACGTTAACCAGACCTTTGAGACCAATGTCCCGGGAATCTATATAGCCGGGGAACTCGGAGGTATGGGGCTGATAAAGAATGCCGTGGAACAGGGCAGGCAGGCGGTTGAAAACCTTGCCAGGGCATTTAAGGGAGATCATAATGCATCATATGATCTTATTATCATTGGAGCAGGGCCTGCAGGAATTTCCGGCGCCCTGACGGCAAAGAAGCACGGATTACACTTTCTCCTGCTGGAACAGGATACTCTGGGAGGAACAGTCTTTACCTACCCGCGAAGGAAGATAGTGATGACTTCGCCGATGGATCTGCCGCTGTACGGCAAAATAAGACTCTATGAAACAAGCAAGTCGGAACTGCTTGACCTATGGCAGACGGTTCTCATAAAAAATGAAATTACGGTAACTGAGAATAAAAAGGTTGACTCAGTGACCTCTGAGGGGCCTGTCTTCAGGATCACAGTTGCCGGAGGAGATTCATATACATCAGCCAGTGTGCTTCTGGCAACGGGGCGGAGAGGCACCCCCCGTAAACTGAATATACCCGGCGAAGAGAGAGAGAAGGTTGCCTACAAGCTGCTCGAGCCTGAGGATATATCAGGAAATCATATCATTGTTGTCGGTGGTGGCGACTCTGCCGTCGAGTCTGCCCTCCTGCTTGCCGATCATAATCATGTGATTCTTTCTTACAGGGGAGAGGCTTTCAGTCGTATTAAGCCCGGAAACAGCGAGGCTCTGAAAAAGGCAATGCGCGAAGGTAAGGTGGACCTAAAACTGAAGAGTAACCTTATTTCAATCAATGAAGAGGAGGTGGAGATAGCAGTTGAAGGCGAGACTGAACCGATAAAAGTTGTAAATGATCTGGTCTATATCTTCGCAGGTGGCGAGTTGCCTGCAGAGTTTTTGAAAAAAGCAGGCATAACCATTACCAGAAAGTTTGGGGAAACGGTCCTGAAGCATTAACTTTGGACATAAGATGATCCCCCGGCAATAGAATCGTTTTCATGGACGTTTATCAATATATCTGTTTCTGATGAACAAAATATTGAATAAAATCTTTGTCCTTCTTATTTTGATACAGTTCAATTTATTGATGCTTGAGGCGCAGCTTTCCCCCGGAGCCTTGTCAGAGCCTCACACTCATCTTGAAGGAATGGCAAACTGCACCCAGTGCCACGAGCTTGGCAACAAAGTTTCTGATACCAGGTGCCTTACATGCCATACCGAAATAAAATCAAGGATATCAGCCGGCAAGGGATATCACTCATCATCAGAAGTGAAAGGGAAGGCCTGTTACACCTGCCACAGTGAACACAATGGGAAGAGCTTCAAACTAATCAGGTTGGATTTAGATAATTTTGAACATTCTTCAACAGGGTATTCCCTTTCCGGTTCCCATGCAGCACAGGAATGCTCAGACTGTCATAAAAAAGTAAATATAGCTGATCCTAAGCTGAAGGCGAAGAAGAGTACTTACCTTGGTCTGAATACTGCTTGTCTGACCTGTCATGCCGATTACCATCAGCAAACCCTCTCTTCCAGTTGTCTCGACTGCCATGGATATGATAACTTTATTCCTGCCTCAAAGTTTGATCATTCAACTGCAAAGTTCAAGCTATTGGGAAGCCATAAGAACGTTGACTGCATTAAATGTCACAAAAAGATAACCGTTGGCAATAAAATCTTCCAGGAGTTCAGGGGTGTGCCTTTCAGCAACTGTACAAACTGTCATGCAGACCCGCACAAGAATCAGTTCGGGCAAAACTGTCGTCAGTGTCACACCGAAGTCTCATTCCTTTCAGTTAAAGGAGGAACCGGCAGTTTTGACCACAACAGGACAGACTTCAGACTTGAAGGGATGCATCAGACTTTCGGATGCAAGGAGTGTCACAAGGGAAAGACCACAGATCCCCTGTCTCATGACAGATGCACAGACTGTCATACCGATTATCATCAGGGACAGTTCATTAAGAACGGAAAACAGCCTGATTGTATGGAGTGTCATACGGTAAATGGGTTCAGCCAGTTCACCTACACCGTTTCTCAGCATAATACAGGACCCTTTCCGTTAAGAGGATCACATGAGGCAACACCCTGTCTCGAATGCCACAAAAAGAAGGAAAAGTGGAGCTTCAGAGGTGTAGGAATAAAGTGTGCAGATTGTCATGTAGATGTCCATCGTGATATTATCCAATCAAGATACTATGCTGACGCCGGGTGCATTACTTGTCATGTGGAAAACAGATGGTCAGAGGTAAAATTTGATCATAACCTGACAGGATATACGCTGACCGGTGCACACTCCCGCCAGGGATGCAGAGCCTGCCATTTCAGGGCAGGTTCCGACGGTG
>JAKEGI010000096.1 GCA_022615595.1 Bacteroidales bacterium
ATAATAGCTCCGACAATAATGATCACATAAATGCCTAATCCACTCATATCCATATTATTTGCTTATTGGTTTCACAATCACCTTATTGTCCTCGATCCTTATCACCTCTATCTCCTGTCTCGGGTCAACAAGTATATCAATTGACTTTGCCTCAAAATATTCCCCGTTTACAAGCACCTTGCCGCCCGGAGCCAGGCGTGTCACCGTCACGCCCCTGTCACCCGGTTTTACCTTGCCCTCCTCACTGCCGATATTATCAACCTTCCCGTCGATAGCGGTCCTGAGCATGAACTTCTTCCAGGTGCCGCTTCTCAGCATAAGTACTGTAGCCACAATCAGCAGCAATGACGTCCCGCCGAGCACTGCCAGCCCTGTACCTGTCCCATGGGTTGTGAAGGCGAGTACTATGCCGGCTATCATGCATATCGCACCGCCAATTCCTGCAATGGTTATACCCGGAATAAGCATGAACTCTATAATGAAGAGCAGCAAACCAAGCAGTATCAGGAATATTATCATACCAAGTGACATGGGCTGGCGGTTTTTACAGGACTACAGTATCAAGGTTAAGTTCTCTCAGCATGAGGCTCATTCGTTCAAGTGTAACGGCATCACCTATCTTTATCACACACCCCCCCTTATGGTGGGTCAGGAACGCACACTGCTCAGCCTGCAGCTCATCATGACCGCACACATCAACAAGTGAGCTGATGACATGCTCAAAAGTGTTAATGTCATCATTAACCAGGAAAAGAGACTTCTCATGATCCTCGTTACGCCTGCTGCCACGGGGGCTCGGTTTTCCCTTAGTCATTCAGTAATTCCTTTAACAGTTCCTTTGCTGCCTCAACCGGTATCTCCTGCGTGTTTACATATGCTGCCACCCTTGCGGTGCTGTAGCCGTTTCTTACAAGCAGGGAAACATAATCCTCAGCGCTCTCAAATGTAATAAAATTCCCGATGAGAAAAACAGTCTCTCCCTCACTGCTTTTAATGATATCAAGACCCCTGGTCCCGGCAAGGAGCTGAATCTTTTCAATAATTTCAGGTTTGACAGGCTTCGCAGAGCGCATCACCTCAGCCCTGAATGCCAGTGTGCCGACAGGGATAGTGTCAGTAACTGATGTATTGTATCTCTCCTGAAGGCGCGAATCCATCACGGGCAAAGGCTTGCTGCTCCACTCCTTCTCAAGAAGGGCTGCTCTCTCCATAGAGACCTGAACATCATCCATCAGAGCAATGACAAAAGCATCCGGGAATCCCGAGGCGCGCGCCGGCTGAATTGCCTGCCTGGCAGCCTCGGCTGTCCGGAACATGCCGGCATAGTAATAGGTTACGCCATTCTCCGGTTTTAACCTCCCGTAAACGGGGTAAAGACCCTTAAAAAGTTCAGGTTTAACAGGGTTCCGGAAGGCAGCAAGCTGTATACTGTAGACCAGCCCCGCGGGGGCATCCTTGTCAACAGGTACAGGATATATCTCACTGTATGCGGTCGTCTCCCTTACATCAAAAACAGTGTAAACAGCCACAGGATCCTCAACCTCAACCTCAACCTCAGCCTCAGCCTCAACCTCAGCCTCAGCCTCAGCCTCAGCCTCAGCCTCAGCGGGAGGCTCAAGAGAAACCAAGATACTGTCTGCCTCTGACTGCATTGTTGCGGCATCCTTTTCAAGTGTCACAACCCTATTCTTCAGGGCCTCTTTCGCCTCAGGCTCAGCTGTCTCCAACTCATTTTTCAAAACCGCCGCCGACCCTTTCAATGAATCTGCCTTGGCTTGCAGCATCAGGACCTCCCCAAGCTTTATCTTATATTCCTCAGGAACAGAAAATGATTCAGGTTGAGGTTCAGGTAAAGGTTCAGCCGGGGTCAGATTCGCGTCAGCCGTCACCTGCCCCTTGCTCCCTGCAGCGCCCTCCATAGCCTTGGCGAAGGAGGGCTCCATGCCCTTAGCTCCCTCTCCTCTTGCACACTCATCAATATATGCCTGCACCTCATACTCCTGGGCGCTTTTCTTTCCAGCTGTCCTGATGAATCTGTCGTATGCTTCGGCAGCCTGGTCAAATTCACCGTTCATCTGCAGTGAACGTCCATACCAGAACCATACATCATCCGGCACGCTCTTGACACCTGCAGAGCTGTTTATCGCCGAGGCAAGCAGGGTTGCAGCACGCGGCATGTCACGCTCAAGCATTACCAGGCACGCCCCTGCATAATATTTATAAAGCGGGTCACGGGAGTAAAGCAGAAGAAGCCCGTTATAGTGGTCATAGGCAGTCTCATATTTCCCGGCATTCCATGCAGCCTCCGCCTCGGTCTTCGACGGCTTTACCGCTCCGCCCTGTGCCACTGCAACAGACAATAGCCTGAGCATGATAAACAGGATCATGATGCATATCCTCAAAGCTCTCATGTTAATAACTCTGAGGAAGAAAAATTTCACAATAGATGATAACTTCATACCTTTACCCATCTGAACAAAAATACTAAAAAGTCATGACTATGATTGCAGAAGGGATGCCTGCTCCGTTGTTTGAGGGCAGCGACCAGGATGGAAATGTAATAAAGCTAAGCAATTATAAAGGCAAAAAGATCATACTCTACTTTTATCCGAAGGACAATACCCCGGGGTGCACGGCTGAGGCATGCAGCCTGCGCGATAATTATGAAGAACTGATCAGGCAGGGATTTGTAGTCCTCGGCGTCAGCCCTGACACCGAAAAATCACACAAGGGATTCGCTGAAAAATTTCATCTGCCATTCCCTCTGATAGCTGATCCGGATAAAAAGATCATGACCGCTTACGGAACTTATGGTGAGAAGGTGATGTACGGCAAGAAAGTGACCGGTGTCATACGCACAACATTCATAATTGATGAAAAGGGAGTCATTGAGAAAGTGATAAAAAAGGTGGACACAAAAGAACATGCCCCTCAAATATTCAAACTTTATACCAGATAACTTACAACTGATAACAGACAACAGATAACCGATAACTGACAACTGACAACGGAATAATTATGGAAAAGAAAGAGATCAACAAGGACAAGATGAAGGCCCTTGAGGTGACACTCGGCAAGATAGAGAAGGATTTCGGCCGGGGCACCATCATGAAGCTTGGCGATCATGCCATTGACAATGTGCAGGTCATCTCGACTGGCTCTATTGGCCTTGATGCGGCCCTGGGTATTGGCGGACTGCCACGCGGCAGAGTGGTAGAGATATATGGGCCGGAGTCTTCAGGGAAGACGACACTGGCCATACACGCCATCGCCGAGGCACAGAAAGCCGGAGGCATTGCTGCCATAATTGATGCCGAACATGCATTTGACCGCTTCTATGCCGAGAAGCTGGGGGTAGACGTGGAGAATCTTCTTATATCACAGCCCGACAACGGGGAGCAGGCGCTCGAGATAACAGACCATCTGATAAGGTCAGGTGCCATTGACATTATTGTCATCGACTCTGTTGCGGCATTGACACCCAAGGCAGAGATTGAAGGCGAAATGGGTGACTCGAAGATGGGACTTCAGGCAAGACTGATGTCACAGGCGCTCAGAAAGCTCACAGCCAACATCAACAAGACCAATACGACATGCATCTTCATCAACCAGCTGAGGGAGAAGATAGGCGTGATGTTCGGTAATCCCGAGACTACCACCGGCGGAAACGCCCTTAAATTCTATGCCTCCATCAGGCTTGACATAAGACGGTCGAACCAGATAAAGGAAGGAGAGGATGCTGTGGGCAACAGGGTAAGAGTCAAGGTTGTCAAGAACAAGCTTGCGCCGCCGTTCAAAAAAGCTGACTTTGATATTCTTTTTGGTGAAGGTATTTCACGTACAGGTGAGATAATTGATCTTGGCACCGACTTCAACATAATCAAGAAGAGCGGTTCATGGTTCTCATACGGCGACACAAAACTGGGTCAGGGCCGTGATGCCGTGAAGCAGATACTTGGCGACAATCCGGAACTGGCAGATGAGATCAGGGATAAGATCACTGCACATCTGAAAGAGAAGGCAAAATAACTAAAAGAGTCCCGCATGAACGGGACTCTTTCGCAGGTGCCCGGTACTAACTAAAACTCTGACACAAGAAAAATATCCTCTCACCTCTCCCGGGCACCCAAAGAACCTGTTAATCCTACCATTCAGCGATGGTAGCAATTACACCTGTCTGGCAGATACTCATGCAGATCGTATGGGCATCGCTGTTTACATTGCAGTTTGAGCAGACTTTTGGCGCTCGCAGGTTAATGTAGGCAGCTTCGTCGTCCCATATCAAGAATATGATACTCTCTGCCTCGCATACCTCGGTACCGTTTGCCAGACACCCATCATAACCAAGAGTGAGCTGCACAGGTTTACTGAAAGCAACAAGTGGCTCAATAACAATTGTCTTAAGAGCACAGTTTCCTGCAAATTTGCTCTTCAGCTCATAAGCAG
>JAKEGI010000097.1 GCA_022615595.1 Bacteroidales bacterium
ACATTCGAGACGCCGGCAGAATACAGTTACTTCCGTACTATCGGTGCTGATGCCGTCGGCATGTCTACCACCCCGGAAGTAATCACCGCACGACACATGAGTGTCCCCTGTTTTGCCGTTAGCATCATCACAGATCTCGGTGTTGAAGGAAAGATTGAATACACAACACATGAGTCGGTCCAGCTGGCTGCCGAGCACAGCGAACGCAAGATGACAATGATTATGAAGGAGCTGATAGCTTCGTTCTGAGACTCACCGGTACAACAAAGCACAAACCTCTTTCCACCGCTGCGGCCTGCCATTGCTGCTGACACTCTCTGCAATGATCATATAGAGGCCTGCCGGCAGACGGTTGCCGTTATCGTCAGTGCCATCCCAGACAAACCGGGCACCATGTCCTGCGCTGAACCTGTCGGCCAGTCGCCTGACTTTCCTTCCTCGGTCAGTGAAGAGAGTCACCGTTATAATATTATCCTCTCCGCCGGGGAAGACATCGACCGAGATAACATCCTCAAAACCGTCTCCGTCAGGAGAGAGGCGGCCTGATGAGAGTGTCATGCCGCTCTTTTCGCCATCATAAATGAGACTTACAGAGTTCTCAGCTCCCGGTGTACCCCATCCGCACATCTCCGAGGCTGAATGCCAGTTGGCGGGCATCTCTGAAGGAAGAACGGGCGCCACCTTTTCCAATGAAATACCTTCAGTGCCTGAGAGAAAGGAGATGTGCATCGAGCTGCTGTAGTCGACCCTGTCGAGAATGTTCATCTCACTGCCCAGCAGCACAAGGCTGCCTTTGTCGTCAGGCATCGAAGGCAGCTGCATCACCTCATGAACAAAGCTTCTGTCACTGCAGTGATAATGGTCCAGCAGAGACTTCCTTCCTGTTGTCAGTGCCATATACTCACCCGGGAAGAAGAGCCTCGGGATCTCTGATATTTTAACGGCCGGTGCATTGCTGCCATTAGCCAGGAAGAGATCCGAAAGAGAGAAAATCGCGTTCGAGCTGTTATAGAGCTCGGCATAGTCATCGCAACCGGAAAGAGGGTCAAAAAGAAGCTCGTTGAAGAGTATCTCCCCGGCAGCAGGTGTGACCGGCAAGCCGACCTTTACATCAGGTATGCATGTCACATTGCCGGCAAAATCACTTACAGTGGCCGGGACACCAAGAGTATAAACTAACCCGGCCTGTAACCCCTCAGTGAGGGGCACCAGCCATGCCCGGTCAGCGATGTCATCTGAGCGGGGAGGCATGGTTCTCTCTCCGCCTGCAAACCACCCTTCATCTGCTTTCGTTATGACCGTCTCTGTAAAAAGCACTTTTACCAGGTCATCAGCCACAGGCCAGGCAGCGATTATCTCCGGGCATTCATCATCACGTGTGGCTGTGACAACAGAGTTTACCCGCCCCGGCGTGCCGCCTGAAGGATCGAGAGAGGCTCTCCATGCATCCGGCGCGTTGAAAGGATTAGCCATATCGGTCAGCTCGGCTGACCAGCCTCCCCCCGACCGGAGATCGTCATTGTACAGGGCAGGAGAGAAAGGCACTGCATGTATCAGCGAGCCTGTTGCATCGCGTAGCGCTATCGTTTCTCCGTCATCATTAAGCGAGGCGAAGGAGCTGAGACCGAGGACCTCCCCCAGCCCGTTGAAGAGAGAAGCCTTCGAGGCAGCACATAAAATCTCTATTTCGTACGGCTTTAGCCACCTGTCAGGAAGGGTGGTGCTGTCGCAGCCGGCAATCAGGTGCCATCCTCCGGTGAAGAGGCTGTCGCCGGTACGGTTGGTGATCTCAAGGTACTCACACCCGGGTAACCTTACGGGAGGCGAAGGGTCAGCCATGATCTCGGAGACAACGACGTTGCCGGTTACTGCATAAGACGGGACAAAGATGAACTCCTTACCGACAGAGCAGTTCCCTGAAATATCGCACAGTCTTCCGACAGTGATCGTCGCAGCCTCCCTGTTGCGTATTTGTTTCGCCAGGTGCAGCAGATAAACGGAAGGACTTATTCTGTTAACTTCCATGACACGGATGTCATTACCAAGAGTGATATTTCCTTCTTCCTGAAAGCTGCTGTCAGGCTCCTCGTTTAGTATTACCTGTAGCATATCAGGTCTCAGGGCTGTTACGGAAATGATCTCCGGCGAAAGGGTGTCAGTGACAAACATCCCGCTGACGCATACATCATCCAGCCACAGCAGCCTGTCACGAGTGGAGGTATACTCATAGACTATCCCGGCATACCTGGACAAGTAAAGCTCCGACTCTGTTCCGGTCCACGCTCCCTGCCCCCAGCTCCCTGCTCCCTGCTCTCCCACTTCGACCCTCCACTCCCCTCCCGTGCTTCTCGTAACGCTGATGCTTATGGCAGAATCGACCCCAACATCGTTTTGCCAGTTGATTCCTGCAGTCACAACAACCTCTGTCTTCCCTCCTGACAGATGCCACAATCTCAGGGTGTCATCATATCCGGTAACATTTACTCCGGCGGCAAAGCCGTTATAACCGTTTGCGCCCAGGATCTCTCCGGCACCAACATCGCTCATCAGAATGAACGACCATCTGTTGGAGGATGAGGGATCAGTACCGTGTCTCACTGTAAACTCCCAGGTCACCGGGGCGCACTCCGGGCACAGTCCGGCCAGGCCGAAAATTGCAGCATCGGCTGACGATTCGGTGTTATCCCATGCATGATGCAGCGAGTATGATCCGTTCAGCGGAGACTCATTGTCCACCCTCCACCTGTCAGGCAGGTTGAACGTCCAGCCCTGCGCTGTTGCCTCCTCAAAGGTGTAGCACACCTGCGCCGATGTGCATAGCGATAGCAGGGCCGACGACAGCAGTATAATCTTTTCCATGCAGCGAGAATAAAAAAGAGTTACATTTGTCGGATTTTCAAAATAAAGTTCGTATAAATTTTTCAAATAATAATAAAATGAAAGTAGCAGTTGTAGGTGCAACGGGTATGGTGGGCCGGATGATGCTGAAGGTGCTCGAGGAGCGCGATTTCCCGGTTGACGTTCTTATCCCTTCTGCCTCCGAGAGGTCGGTAGGACGCGAGGTGACCTTCAGGGGCAAGCCTGTGAAAGTAGTGAGTGTGATGGAGGCTGTGGAGGCTAAGGCTGACGTTGCCCTCTTCTCTGCCGGTGGCACAGTATCGAGGGAGTGGGCTCCGGTATTTGCAGAGAACGGCACTGTGGTGATCGACAACTCGTCAGCCTGGAGGATGGAGAAGGAAATACCTCTGGTGGTGCCCGAGATCAATGCTTCTGTGATAGGTAAAAAAGATAAGATAATAGCCAACCCGAACTGCTCGACAATACAGATGCTGATGGCGCTGGCACCGCTTCACAGGGAGTACGGCATAAGTCGTCTTGTGATCTCAACATACCAGTCAGTGACGGGCACAGGCATCAGGGCGGTCACACAGCTTGACAACGAGCGACACGGCATCAGCGGTGAGATGGCATATCCTTACCCAATAGACCTTAACTGCCTGCCGCACTGCGATATCTTCCTCGATAACGGATACACCAAAGAGGAGATGAAGCTGGTGAACGAGACACGAAAGATCCTCGATGACGAGGAGATGCGTGTCACAGCCACTGCCGTCAGGGTGCCGGTAAAGGGAGGCCATTCAGAGGCTGTCAACGTGGAGTTTAAGAGGGAGTTTGACCTCGACAGAGTAAGAGAACTGCTTTCATCAGCCCCGGGGGTGATCCTATATGACAATCCTGATGAAAGAAAATATCCCATGCCCATTATTGCACATGACCGTGATGAGGTCTTCGTGGGGCGCATAAGGCGCGACTTCTCGCAGGAGAGAACACTCAACATGTGGGTGGTGGCCGACAATATCCGTAAAGGTGCAGCTACCAACGCTGTGCAGATAGCAGAATACATGGTATCGGCAGGATTGCTGAAATAACCGGTCAGGAGACCTGGTACAGAAAGTCGTTGTAAGGATATCGTTTGACGTGTATCTTCCTTACCTCATCGTACATCATCTGCCTCAGTTCATCGATATTGTCTTTTTTCTTTGCCGAGATGAAGACTGTGCGTCGTCCTTCGTCAGCAGCCATCCAGGTATTGCGAAGGTCATCGAGTGACCTGTGCTCCTTCTTCAGCGGAGTGAGATCGAACTCATCGCGGGAGGTAAATGAGAATATGTCAGTCTTGTTAAAGACAAGTATCGTTGGCTTGTTCAGGGCTTCAAGATCACGCAGGGTTGCATTGACAACCTCCATCTGCTCCTCGAACCCCTGGTGGGCTATGTCGATGACATGCAACAACAGGTCAGCCTCTCTCACCTCATCGAGTGTTGACTTGAATGACTCGACAAGGTCATGGGGCAACTTGCGGATAAATCCGACAGTGTCAGAGAGAAGGAAAGGCAGGTTCTCTATCACCACCTTTCTGACGGTGGTGTCGAGTGTTGCGAACAGCTTGTCTTCGGCGAAGAGATCGCTCTTGCTGATGAGGTTCATC
>JAKEGI010000098.1 GCA_022615595.1 Bacteroidales bacterium
CTTCAAAAATGACTTCGACACAAGGTCGTGGGATGAGATCGATGTTCCCTCCACCTGGGAGCGTGAAGGCTACGGAACCCCATATTATGTTAATGCAGGGTATCCCTTCAGCATCAACCCTCCCTTTATTGACCATTCATACAATCCTGTAGGCTCATACAAGCGTTCCTTCACGATCCCTTCCACCTGGAGGGAGAAAGAGGTGTTTCTTACATTTGACGGGGTCACTTCTGCGTTTTACGTATGGATAAACGGCGAGCTGGCAGGCTACAGTGAAGACAGCAAGTCTACCGCTGAATTCAATATCACATCATTACTCAGAAAAGGGAAGAACAATATCGCCGTGGAGGTATACAGGTGGTGTGACGGAAGCTATCTTGAAGACCAGGATTTCTGGAGGTTAAGTGGCATTCAACGCTCTGTCTGGTTGCATGCAAGACCGGTGTCATCTATCCGTGATTATTTTGCAAAATCGACACTGACAGACGATTATACCGACGGCATTCTTGACCTTACCGTTGTACTGGCCAATAATGGCAAAAGAGCGGCTGACCTGCGTCTCGAGACAGGGCTGTATGAGGGATCAGCAAAGATATTCGGTGACGTAAGGAATGCCGGGGCTGTTGCTGACAGTGCCATGGTTGTTCTCAACGCCGGGGTGCCGGAGGTGAAACCATGGTCGGCAGAGTCACCATCGTTGTACACCCTCGTACTGACGCTTGCTGACAGCAGGGGCAGGGTTCTCGAGAGTGTTAGCAGCCGGATCGGCTTCCGCACATCAGAGATAAAGGGGACACAGTTGCTTATCAATGGCAGGGCTGTTCATCTGAAGGGTACAAACCTCCATGAGCATCATACTGTAAAGGGGCACACTATTGACGAAGAGCTGATGCTAAAGGATATCAGGCTGATGAAGATGCACAACATCAATGCGGTCCGTACTTCGCACTATCCTCAGCCGGAGCGGTTCTATGAGCTGTGCGACATTTACGGTCTTTACCTCATTGATGAGGCTAACATTGAGTCTCACGGCATAGGTTACGACAAAGATGTGACGCTCGCTCACAAGCCAGAGTGGCTCAGTCAGCATATGCTGCGCACAAGGCGCATGGTTGAGCGTGATAAGAACCATCCCTCTGTTATTACCTGGTCACTCGGAAACGAGGCCGGCGACGGGCAGAATTTTGTGGCAACATACAAATGGATCAAGCAACGTGACAATACCCGGCCGGTGCAGTATGAAAGAGCCGGGCACAGTACTAACACCCCCGAGAGGCACACTGACATATGGTGCCCTATGTACCCTTCGATAGAGGAGATAGAGAGCTATGCCCTCAGCGCAGGCAAGCCCGGCTTTGACAGGCCGCTCATAATGTGCGAATACGCTCATTCGATGGGTAACAGCACAGGTAACCTCCAGGATTACTGGGATGTGATTGAAAAGTATGACATCCTGCAGGGTGGTTTTATCTGGGACTGGGTTGATCAGGGGCTGCTTGAGACAAATGAGGAGGGAGAGGAGTATTATGCCTATGGCGGCGATTATGGCGCGGAGGGATCGCCGAGTGACGGTAACTTCTGCTGTAACGGACTGGTGGGTCCTGACCGCGTGCCCCATCCTGCGCTCATGGAGGTGAAAAAGGTATACCAGTATGTCAGCTTCATTCCGGCAGACCTGGCGAAGGGACTGGTGACCATAACGAACAAGTATGACTTCACGGAACTGTCACTCTTCACCATAAACTGGGAGGTAATGGCTGACGGGATACTCTATCGTTCCGGTCACCTTGACCAGCTGGACCTCAGCCCGGGAGCCTCGGCCACGGCGGAGATACCCTATGGAATCATCACTCCCGAACCCGGAGTAGAATATTTCCTCAATATCTACCTTTCAAGGTCTGATGAATGGGGAATAGTGCCTCAGGATCATCTCTATGCCTCGGAACAGATGTTACTTCCGTTCCAAACCCAGAGAAGAGAGGCCGAGGCAGATAACATGGCACTGCTGAATCTCACCAGCAGGGAGAAAGAGCTAATGGTTGCCGGTGAGGGATTTGCAATAGTCTTTGATATGTCTGCCGGTATGATGAAGTCGTTCCGGGTAAAGGAGAACGAGCTTTTCATTGAAGGTCCCCGACCCGATTTCCGGAGGCCACCGACAGACAACGACTACGGCAACGCGATGGAAAAGAGAAATGCAGACTGGAAGGAGGCAGGAAAGAAAGCTCTCCTGAAGTCTGCACAGGTAACCCAACCAGGCATGAACAGCGCCATGATAAGGTTCAGTTATGACATTCCAGGTCTGGATGGAAGGAAGATTGCCTCGCTGGTGACAACATATACCGTGCATGGTGATGCCACTGTTGACGTGGATTATCTCTTCACCAAAACTGATATGAGGCTTGAAGAGATACCCCGTGCAGGCATGCAGATGCAGATGCCCGGGAAATACACCGACCTCTCATGGTATGGAAGAGGACCGCATGAGAATTATGCTGACAGGAAGAGATCAGCGTTTGTCGGATTGTATGAGAGCTCTGTCTCTGACCAGTATGTTCCTTACGTGAGGCCCCAGGAGAATGGCTATAAGACAGACACACGATGGATGGCCGTCACCGACAGCAAAGGGTCTGGCCTCAGGTTCGAGGGGAGGCCGCTCTTCTGCTTCGCAGCAATGAATTACCTGCATGATGACTTTGAGTCCCCGGGAAGACTCTCTGCATACAGGCCTGACGCCAGCCTGGTCAACAGACATATTGACGATGTCAGGCCGCGTGACCTGACAAGGATCAATATAGACTACGGTCAGATGGGTGTCGGCGGTGACGACTCATGGGGTGCCCGCACGCATGACAAGTATTGCCTGTGCGACAAAAGGTATGGGTACTCATTCAGGATCGTACCTCTGACGGGGTCTGAATGACAGACCGGATAAGGGTATTAGTCATTTTCCCGGGGTGAGTTCAACCCTGAGAGTGCTGCTGCTTCCTGTGATTATGTTGCTAACATTGTAGACAACAGGCTCTGCCAGGAACTTTATGTCAGCTTTAACGATTAAGGCTGAATGGGCTGGCAGTCTGATATCTGCAGGTGCGCCTGCCGGCCCTCCTGTCAGTTCCATCGGTAAGTCTGAATGGTTGACAAGCTCAAACCATATGAATTTGTCATCCTTCTTAAATGGAGCTGCGACACTCACTGCAGCTCTGAATAACGGTTCAGTATACTGTTCAAATCCGGCGAGGAAATCGCCATACCAGACAGCTGTACGGCCGGCAAACATTGCCTCACGGAGGGCTTCATGACTGCGATCCTTAGCAAAGACAAGCGTGACAGGCCTCTGAGTATAATCAGGCATCTTATATGCTTCACTGATTATGCCGTGAACATCGCTGTTGCCCATTACTGCAAGCTTGTGGTCGCGGCACATATCCATAACAAGTGGATAATGTTCATACTCATTGAAATATTCTATTCCATGAAGCCAGCCTTTTGCAATTAGCTCAAGATGAATAGGATACAGCTTTGGTATCCCATCTTTCTCCTGTGCCTTCCATCCCGGGTGATTATATTGCATGAAGGCTCCCTGTTTAACAGCGGCTTCGACAGCTGCCATGAAATCGGATGTGTCAATAGGATTGGCATCTTCGATGAAGAGGGCGTTAAGATGGCCGGGAGGCATGCTACGTGTGATCTCGGTGCCATGGACAAGTATAATATTCAGGTCCTTTGCCCTGGCCTGGCTTATCTCCCAGGCTGCATTATGGTTGATGGGAATATAGGTTTTCTTGGGCTGGTACTCAATATGATCGGTGATGGATACAGCATCAAGACCGTCTCTCCAGGCTTCTTCAAGTCTCAGCAGGGGCCAGACATTGCCATCGGAAAAAACTGTATGCATGTGAAAATCGCACTTCAGGGTTACATATCCCGGTATGTCGGGCATGTTGAGTTCATTACGCTGTGCGTTGATGGTCAGTGTACTCAGCAGAATAGCTGCAAGCAGAATCAGTTTTGTTTTCATATTTATTGTTATGTGGTTATGCAGTTTTGCGGTTATTCAATCATTATTTAACCACTGATTTACACAGAGTTAAAGAAGAGTTTCACTGTTTTAATTGTAAAAACTACTGTGTAACTCTGTATCTTACTCAGTGCAAGTTGTGTTAAAATCTCTCATATCTCATATCTCATCGCCCTACGCTCTACGCTCTACGCTCTACGCTCTACGCTCTATTGGTGCCTGCTGTTCCCGTCTACCTCTCTGCCCCTGAGAATGAGCCTGTCATACAGGAAAAGCAGGATACTTGCAGCCACTGCAATCCCTGAAAAGATGATCCAGACCTTTGACGGGTTATAGGTGCTCCACAGGTATGCTGTCAGTTGTTGCGAGTCCATTCCGAAGAGCTCCTGCGCCCTCGCATAATAATCTGTCTGTGTGAATGAGGCAGATATTTCCGGGATGTCAAACCCCCTCTCTGCCACTGCTTTTTTGAGCAGGAAGAGCTTGTCTGCCATCACCTCGTACGGCTTGCCTGACACCCATCCGGCAGCAATATGCCCGAACGCTATCGGCAGGAAGGCAGTCCCCATGTAGAGCGCCTTTCTGTCTGACGGAGCTATCCGTCCGATGTACTCCTGTGTCTTTGGTGATGACGCCATCTCACCGATCCCGAAGATAAGGACGCCAAGAGCTATCAGCCACGGGTTTAGATTTGTGAACATCATGGCCAGTCCGAATGCCAGGATAAAAATCCCCGTCATTATCGAGTTCAGGGGTCTGACCCTGGCGGTGACCGATGACACAATAAGCTGAAAAAGAATTATATAGAACGATGCCAGGCTTGAGATGGTAACGGTGGTGATGCTACCGGGCTCGAGGCCAAGAGTAACAGCCATTTTGTCGAGGTTGACCCATGCCTCCATGAAGACCGGGAATGAGTAGTAGAGCTGGTTATAGGCAGTCCAGAAGACACCGATGATCAGCAGGAAAAGCACATATTTCCAGTCTATCAGTGTAACGCCTATGTTCCTGAAGGCTATGCCGACATTCTGAAGCAATGATTTACCGTTGGCTTCTACCGCAGGCTCCCTATAAAAGAAAAAGACGAAAATATAGTTCATGGCCATCGCTGCTATGGAGACATAGAACACTGCATCCCAGCTGTTTTTATATATCATGCTTGAGACAAACGGACCGATGAAGCCTCCGATATTCACCACCATATAAAATATTCCGAAACCCACGGATGATGTCTCCCTGTCGGTCACCCTGGCGACGGTGCCTGATATTATCGGCTTAAACATTGCCCCTGCCACAGCGAGCAGAATGAAAGCTGCGAAGATTGTTCCGAAGGTCCCGAACCTGCTGAGCATGAAGAAAGAGAGGATATAAGTTGTGAATGAGAGTATCAGCATTTTTTTATATCCTACCCTGTCAGCAATGGCACCGGAAATAACAGGCAGGAAATAAAGGATCATTGACCCCGTGCCCATGATTGTTCCTTTCTCCACGTTCGAGAAGCCAAGAGCGCCATCCTCTTTCGCAGAGGTAAGGTAAAGGGCGAAGAAGCCGTTATAGAATCCGTACCATGCCCAGCGCTCGAAAAGTTCAATAATGTTCGAGATCCAGAAGACTCTGGGGAACTTTTTTATTACATGGACAAAGTGACTCATATGGTTAATATTTGCGGGCTTAAAGTAGTGAAATAATTGACAGAGCCATATTCAGGATCTATTCTTTGTTTTCAGGTAGCCTCTCAGCGTAGAAGTATGCAACCCCTTCATCTGCATCATCCCAGGTGTATTTACGTCTCCCTCTGAAAGAAGCCATAAACGCAACAAGAACAGCGTCACCTGCACACATGGTAGTGTGAACGAAGAGGATCATTGCCAGTACCCATTTCATCCATGGAGAGGTGAATATAATGGCTGTCGCAAGACCTGCAGTCATTACAGCAAAAGGGGTCAGGGCCACCAGTGAAAAAAGGGCGAAGCCCGTTACATGGCGGTGAGCGGTGACATAAATAATCCCCTGTCTCAGGTCGGAGCCGAAACGTATGTCACGGGCGCCGGAGAGCCAGTAGGGGACCAGGTGAAGCACTTCATGGAGCGGTATGAGGAGCAGGGGGAGCCCGATCAGGCCTGTCAGAAGGCCTTTTATGATGCCCGGATTCTCCTCCGGGACTGACTGCCCGGGCCAGTGCCATGCTGTCAGTAAGGCGGAGAGCCCCAGCATTAACCATACCATTGCCATAGGAAATGCAAATGACCAGAGCCGGCCAATAACAAAAGGTCCGATCTCGCTATACTCAAGCGTCAGCACTTTTTCAAAGCCTGACCCTGATTCCAGTTCCTCTATTGAAGGATTAACAGACATAAACAGACAAAGATAGGAGTATGAGATTTCCCTGTATGTGAATATAGCTCAGTTTTATCATGCTGCGCCGTTTTTGGCACGACAATTGGTTAAATTTGCATTGAATTATGTTACGGCTGATAATCATATTACTGTTCAATCTCCTTTTTATACCTCTTTTTTGCCAGGAGCAGCCCACTCCGGTGGCCGATACCGTCAGTGGTGCGTCATACCTGATAAAGACGGCAACATTCGACGGTCAGACCTATCCTTATATAGAGCTGAATGAGGTCACCGTATATGCCAGGATGCCTCGTAAAGTGAGATTTGATTATCGCAGGCACGCGCGCATGGTCTATAATATACGCAAGGTATATCCATATGCGCTTTTAGTCAGAGATGAACTGGGACGAGTGAACAGACTTCTCGAGACGATGCCTGCTGAAAAGGATCAGCGTAACTTCCTACAGCAGTATGAGAAGGATATTTTCAGGGAGTACGAGGATGATATGCGCAAGCTCACCTTCACACAGGGAAAGATACTCCTTAAGTTAATTGACCGGGAGACGCAGAATACCTCCTATGATCTTATCAGGCAATACCGGGGGAAATTCTCTGCCGCGTTCTGGCAGGGCATCGCCCGCATCTTCGGGGCTAACCTCAAGGCAAACTACGATCCGACAGGGGAGGATTACCTCATTGAGCAGATAATAATTGAGATTGAGGCGGGACGATTATAAATCTCCTTTATATGATCACTTATCTTTTAGCAGCTCGCCGATAGCCTTTACAACAGCATCTGCGTCAGCAGCAATATCTGACAGGCTGGAGTTGAGCATATAACATGGCGCGGTTACGATCCTGTTCTTCCTGTCGACTGTCACCTCACCGTGACGTCTGGTCTCATGATGAGCTCCCATAGATTTTATATCTGAGGCAGTGGAGGCATCATTCCCGATTGTAACGGTTACGTTACCCAGCACTTTTGCAATCAGCACAGGCGAGATGCAGAGTGCCCCTATCGGTTTCCCTGCCTTATGAGTATCACGTATGGCACTCTCCGCAACGCGGTCTACCTGACAGTCTGTTCCGTCAAAGGCATAGGTGCATAGATTCTTTGCCACTCCGAAACCTCCCGGGAAGATGAGCGCGTCATAGTCGGCAGCCCTGTATTCTGTGAGAGCCTTTATCTTACCCCTGGCTATACGGGCGGCCTCGGTAAGCACGTTTCTCGACTCGCCTGCCACTTCCCCCGTGAGGTGGTTTATAACGTGATGCTGCATGACGTTGGGAGCAAAAAGCTGGTATGTGCCTCCGGTTCTGTCGATCGAATAGAGCGTCATCACTGCCTCGTGTATCTCTGCACCGTCGAAAACACCGCA
>JAKEGI010000099.1 GCA_022615595.1 Bacteroidales bacterium
CCTTTTGCTTTGGAATATTGCCGTGGACGTAAAGAATTAGTCCTGCCAGGGTTGTGTATTCATCGCTCTCAGGAAGATCAAGGTCGTACTCCTCATTAAGGTAATCAATGTCGAGGCGTCCGGAGAATACAAACTCGTTCTCATTTAACTGTTTTTCAACGAGGTCGCTTGTGTCATGCTCATCCTCTATGTCGCCCACGATCTCTTCAAGCACATCTTCAATGGTTATGACACCTGCCGTACCGCCGAACTCATCAACAACAAGAGCGATGCTCTTTTTCTCCTCGGTCAGCAACCTGAGGACCTTGCTGGCCGTCATTGTCTCGGGAACCACAGGAAGCTTTCGCATACGCGATTCTATCTCCAAAGGTTCCCTCAGGATATCCTTCAGGTCATAGTATCCGGCCATGTTATCAATGTTCTCCCTGAAGAGGAGGATCTTTGAATGGCCTGATTCAATGAATTTATTTCTCAGCTCAGCGGCAGTGCAATCCAAAGGAAGTGCATCAATCTCAGTCCTTGGAACCATGCACTCACGGGCTTTGACAAACGAAAAATCAAGTGCATTCTGAAAAATCCTAAGGCTGTCATTCTCCTCCTCTCTCTCTTCTTCGGTCGCAACCATATCATTGACGAAATGATCAAGATCTACCCTGGTGAAGATCCTGTTCTCCTGCTCTTTAAGCAAGGTCTTCAATCCGAAGAACACCCTTACGAGTATGTTGCTCAGCCAGAGTGAGAATTTACTGAAGGGCAGGAAAAAATAGTAAAATGCTGCTGCGGGCAATGCAAAGAAGCTGAGGAAGATATTTGGATTATGCCTGATAACATACCTGGGAATGAAGTCGGCAAAGACAATAACGATAAGAGCTATGACAATTATCTGAATTAATAAGATCAATCCGGCCGAGGGTAATATGCCTGTCATGATTTTCTCCAGGAATGATGCTGACAGGATGCTGAAGATGACAGTGACGATGTTCACGCCGGTAATCATTGCAACAGTGAACTGCCCGGGATTGCGGGTAAAGACATTTATGATGCCTGATCGTTTATGACCTTGTTTGCGGTCAAGCTCCAGCCTGAGTTTGTCTGAAGCAAAGAATGCCAGCTCCATCGCTGAAAAGAAGGATGCCAGTAAAAGAGCGAAAGCAATGATTATTAGCGGATTCATTCCGCAAAGTTAGCTATTTTTTCGCTGGCGGTCACGTATCCATGCCAGTGTGAAGGCTGCTGCCGACATGATAAGGAAGATCCATGCCTTGCCGAAGCCGTTGGTAATCATCTCCCTTACAGTGATCACAAGGCAGAGTATACCGAGGGTGATCCAGATTATTTCAATTCCCAGGAGTGCCTTTTTGTTCATTTTTTATATATATGGTTGCACTGACGTTCTTTATTTTCCTTTTTGTAAGACGAGGTTCTGATTCGAATCCTGTACCCATAATGATCTGATCCTTTCCGGTGATCCTTACGAACCTGTCAGACCAGACGCTCTCCCTGGGTTCACTCCAGAACAGCAGCTCAGTTTCAAGAATATCTCCCTCGGTGTTGACTGCCACAACACTGTCGCGCAACTCCCATTGTTCGTCCTTTTCGGTATAACGTGCATACTTTGATGAGATGCTTGCCTGCGGCTCTGTCTTCTTGTCATAGAAAAGCACGGTAAGCCCTTCCGGAAAGAGCGTATAAGGCTCATCACCGCCCGTATACTGGTTAATCAAAGGCGAGCGTACAACGAGGGTGACCTTGCCCGAATCAGAATACATCGTTTCAATGTTTCTGGCTGAGAGGGAGGGAAGTTCCTTGATCGTAAGTTCTTTCAGTACCTCACTCTTCTTCTCACATGACAAAAGCAAAGCAGTCCCGGTAAGCAGGACTGCTGAAATAAATTTAATATATCTTCTTCTGGCTGTCACCTGCGTCTACTCTTTTCTGAATCTGATTGTAGTTGACTCATTGACCCATCCCCCGACCTGGTATGACGCTCCTTCATCAACCAGGCTTCTGAAGAACGACTCCTCTTTGGTAGGGAAGAGCCTTGAATAGATTGCTATTCTCTCATCCGCCTGCTCCTTAAGTGTGGGGTCAGTGTTTCGTGCCCTGATGAGGTAATCAACAACCACCCAGTATACAGTCTGGTTATCGAATGCCTCCCCGATGCGCGCACCGGCATATGACTCGGCAATGATAAAGAGCGCATTGCCATTTGTATTATCAAGCGAGTAGGCTGTCTTGGCAAAATCACGTGCCGCCGTCTTGTTGTCTGAGGTAAGCTCAAGGGTTGCCAGTTTGGTGAGAAGAGATGACTTGGTTAAGGGTTCAGTCTCAAGCTCGATGGCTTCAGTAAAATATTTCTTAGCTTCAGTATATTGCTTCCGGGCCATGTTCATCTCTGCCAGCTGTGTGGCTGTGGCCGAAGACTTCTCAAAATCGTACAGGAATGTTGTCACCTTAAAATATAGTTCCGATTCCTTGCATCCTGCATCGGAAAGGAGGGTGCTTACCTTTCTCAGCAAGGCAGTGTCTTTAGGATTTGCGTCAACGCCCGTTGTGAATATCTTCTCAAGGTTTTCGCAATTTGCCGCCCCGCTTGACTTGAAAACAGCGTCAATATTCTTCCTGGCATTAAGATAACGTGCATCATCAGGCCTGGTTGAGAGTTGAGGGTTGATGGCCGTCATGGCTTCAGTATAGGCACTGATCACCTCGGGCGACTCAATAACTTTCAGGGAGAAACACTTGGCAGCCACAGCCATGTATAGTGTTGAATAGGTATGATCAAGACTCTGCGGTGAGGTTCTCACCACCTCTTTAATAAGATCAAATGACTGTTTGGCATAACCCGGGTCATTTCCTCCCAGTTCATAAAGAGCAATTGATTTGCGCAGATTGTTTGCCGGAGTCTCATTGAAATACTTTGTGCGCTGATCAAGTATCATCATCAGGGTATCTATATAAGCCTTATTGCCTGATTTGCGATAGAAATCCTTAAACATGGTCTCACCCTTGATGTAGGTGTTTTTTGATGATCCGGGGCACTCGTTGAAAACGGGTCTCCAGAACTGGACTGCCATGTTATAGTCCTTGTTTTCGTAATAGGTGGAATAAAGTGATGTATTGCGGAGACATTTCAGACTGTCTTCACCATGTCCGAAGGGGGTGCCTGTTTCAACGCCTTTCTGTGCAGGAGCTGTAAGAGTAAGCACAGTAAGGAGTGCTCCCGTAAAGATCGTGCTGGCTATTATTTTCATCTCTTTATTAAATAGGTTACTCATATTTTGCCTTGAGGAACCAGAAGTCAAACAGACTTAAACTGGCTCCGACCGCTATCCTTGTCTCCCTGAAGTAGGTCTCCTCAATACTGCCCTTTCTTGAAAGATCTAAAAAGAGGTTGGCTCGTGATCTCGATCTTCTCATTGGTATACCTGCTCCAAAAGTTATGCCGTACTCTTTTACCTGTATCCCGTTATAGAGTGAGTAACTCTCACTATAACGGCATCCAATGCGGTACTCAATGCGATTAAAGAAACTGTAGTTTGAGTACTTGTCAGGGATATATTCTGCGCCGGCATGAAGCGAAATAGCATCGGTATATGTGCCGTATGACCCTGGCAAGGATGCTCCAGACCATGCAGAATAGACTATGTCAGCGGCAACGGTGAGCTTCTCAAACTTGTTATACGAAATACCTCCGCGAATGGTCCGCGGCAGGATGCTTGTTGTATCAGTCTGGTCGAAGTAGAGGGTGTCAAAAGCCAGACTGGAGCTCTGGAGATTTGAATACCTCATCAGAATATCGTCATATCCTGTCTTGAGATTATACTCCGGAGAATAGGTTATGCCAAGGTTGACAGACCTGTTCTCCTTCATAGGAATCATAAACTGTGCAGATGCCTCATAGCTGATTCCATTCAGCAGCTGATTCTCCATCTTCCTGGTATTGAAGTAGTTGTTATCAGCCAAAAAGATGAAGTCATTATATCTGTTTATCTCTCCGAAAACGATAACCATATTTATCCCGGCTGAAAAGTATTTCACCGGACTGAATGCACTACCCAGGAAGAACTTCTGGTAACCACCGATGCCTTTGTGCTGTTCAAAAATATCTTCATCATCGCCTGACCCACTTTCAATTGTTGATCGTTCGACGATTGTGTAATAGGCATTCGTAAAAGGTACCAGACCGGTTGACACTCCCCATCCCTTCATGATAGGAAAGCCCATAAGAATATGCCTGAAGTTCATGTTTGAGGAGTAAAAAGTGTTTTCATTATCCTCAAGCTTTACTCCTGCGATGTCAATACCGAAGTCAAAAATAAAAGAGGCTGTATCAATGGCGCTGTATGATGCCGGTGTAAGGAAATTCAGGGTGGTGTTGCTCCTGATCCCGCTGCTGACCCCACCCATTCCCAAAGTCCGTATCGTTCCCTGGAGCTCAAGATTGCCAATGCCATAACGTGCGAATGGTGATGTGACATCAACCTGGCCTGACATTAAAGCGGACTGGAACGCCACAATGCACAGCAGGAATAACTTTCTGGTTTTATACATTATAATCCAATAAATAATTTAAACCATCAGTCACCAGATCAGGGTAAAATGAAATTTTCCTGTCTGCGAATGATGATATTAATTCACCGTCACCTCCAGTGATTGCGACTGTGAGGGTTTTGTGTCTTTCTTCAAACGTGCGAATATACTCATTTATTTCAAATACGAGGCCCATGATCACGCCTCCGGTAATTGCATCTTTTGTTGATCTGCCGGGGAACGAAAAACTTCTGCAGGGCTCACCCAGTGGCAGCCGGCCTGTATATTCGTGGAGAGCCCTGAATCTCATTGAAAGCCCCGGAGAGATGCTTCCTCCCATGTATGTCGCGTCTGCCATAAGATCAACAGTAAGAGCACTGCCGGCATCAATCACCAGGAGATTTGCACCGGGATGATGAAGCATCGCACCGACTGCTGCTGCCAGGCGGTCAACACCCAGGGTTTCAGGCGTCTCGTAGTCTATCATGAAGGGGTATCGAGACTGCCATGTCAGATGATGGACCACCGGGATTGTATCTGACAGGAAGCCGAGAAGAGCAACGGGGTCAGAGTTGACACTTGAGATTATCGCCCCTTTGACTGATCTGTCACCAAGGAAATTCCGGAGATGAGTTGCGTAATTATCTTTGAGCCGCTCCTTATTAATCAGCAACTTACCGTCGTACAGTGCGACCTTGGCAAAGCTGTTTCCGATGTCAATGACGAGGTTCATGATTTTTCTGTTGATGTCGGGGCCTGGGCATGGTATGAACGGATCTTTTCAAACAGCGCAATGGCCTGAGATACAGATGTAATATCTCGAACTGTAAGGCTGAGCCTGTTATTATTCTGTTTAACACTCATGTGGCTTTGTTTCCTGTTCACATAATTCATCACAGAGACAAACAGTGAGCTGCGATAGAATTGTGACGAAGGGTC
>JAKEGI010000100.1 GCA_022615595.1 Bacteroidales bacterium
GACGCCGCAGAAACGTAGATGGACTGTCAGTCACAAGTGCCTGAACAAATTGACCAGGTAATATTTCAGGTAAGCCTTCTGCGGAAGAGACAGTTATTACAAAAAAACTTTCGCCCAGCCTGCGGTTCTTAGTTACTGTAAGATCTTCAATCCTCTTCTTCATCAGAGCTTCTTTGGCGCAAAATTAGCTAATTTGCCCGGATTTGGTCAGGATGGCCTGTATTCTGCAAAAGTTTTGTCAGAATAAAACATCAGCACCCTCGTCAGCCTCTTTTCCGGGTGTCCGTTCTCAATAGTCTCGTTAATTTCCATGCCTGTAGCCCTTTCCGGACCTTCTGGTGGAGCCGATGCATCAAAATCAGCCTCCTGTGCCACATTGAACGACTGCCCCCCGGAAACCGCTGTTTGAGGCTCTGCATCGAAAAGGGTGGGCTGCGATGCATATTTGTACATTGCCCCACGACCAAATAGAAGCCATTCTGCCGAAAGTGAGGTATACTTATGTAACATCTTAACCACAAAATCGAGACTTGGATTGTTCCTTCCGGAAAGAATATGGGAAATACCGGAAGGCTGAACCCCAATTTCCTCGGCAAATTGAGCATAACTTTTGTTTTCGCTCTGTAAGAAGGCAAGAATTCTCTCTTTCATGATAATAATTATTTATTACAAATGTAAATAATATCTGATTTACATATGTAATTAAAGATAAATTACATTTGTAACTCAACATGATTATCTCTTTTCGGGATGATGCTCTGATTCCTCTCTGTTATGCTATCAGGTATCAAGTAAATCAGCTCTATTACTTTACTTTAGATATAATTTTATGTTGACTTACAATTAATTAAGTCCTATATAAGTTTAATAACTAACCAAAACAGGGGCTTCAGGAGATCAATAACCTCACTCAAAAAATGATATGATCTTATTAATTACTTGATAAATAGATATATATGAGTTAATAAATATTGAATCAGATTAGTTTTACATCAGTAAATCATTATTAATTACATATGTAATTACAATCTTTGGTATACTAAGAATATTCCTTATTTACATTTGTAAATCACATATTTTTCCTTGATTTATTACAGGACTCCATCTTGTATTTCATCCTCAGGGAGAGTCAGAATTCAAAGTGGCTCAGAATTGAATTTTTCAGACGGATCTCTCCCCTGCTGCAGAATTTTGAAATCTCGTGACGTAATTAAAAACATCTTTTCTGCATAATTCTTTTGGTTATCTTCAACCGGACAAATATTTCAGTCTGTTGCCTCACAGTCAGAAATAAAAATTAACGACACATGGCCAACAAGAAATTTTCTATCGCCCTGCACTACCAGATACTTATAATGCTGGTCCTGGGCGGATTCTTCGGGTACTTCTTCCCTCACCTTGCAAAATACACCAACTGGATGGGTGACCTCTTCCTCCGGGGACTCAACATGATCATCATTCCTCTCATACTCTGTTCCATAACCACCGGGGTGGCAAGTGTGGGTACGGCTGACAACCTCGGACGTCTTGGAGCCAAGACCATGGGGTTTTATGTCTTCTCCACCCTGGTTGCAATTGTCACGGGTTTCTTCTTTGTGCAGCTTATAAAACCGGGCGTTGGCGCTGAACTGGGTTTCCAGGTTCCTGTGGAAGATATCGCTGCCGGAACGGAGAAGTTCGGGCAGACGCTGATTAAGATCGTACCGTCAAACATTTTCGAGGCGATGGTGCAGGGGCATATGCTTTCGATTATCTTTTTTGCCATCCTGTCAGGGTACTTCATCACGCGTGTCGGAGAGAAGCCCAGGTTGTTACTGATGGATATGCTCAACGCTGCTCTTGATGTGATAATGAAGATCACCCTCTTCGTCATAAAGTTCACCCCCCTGGGCGTCTTCAGCATATCTGCAAAGGTCATATCGCAGCAGATTCTTATGGGTAATGAGGTAAGCGAGGTGATCAGCAGGCTGGGGCTCTATTTTTTGACCGTACTGCTGGGTCTTTTTGTTCATGCATTTATTACACTTCCCCTGTCGGTCAGATTTATCGGCAGGGCTAATCCTTTAAAACATTTGAAGAACATGACGACTCCACTCCTGACAGCCTTCTCAACCTCATCATCAAATGCCACACTGCCGCTTACAATGGAGGCTGTTGAGTTTAAGGACGGAGTCTCAAACAAGATAGCAAGCTTCACCCTTCCGCTGGGGGCAACCATAAACATGAACGGCACTGCCCTCTATGAATGCGTGGCCGTGATGTTCATAGCACAGGCCTACGGCATCGATCTCACAATAGGTCAGCAGCTTGTGGTTGTCTTCACGGCTCTCCTGGCTGCAATAGGATCGGCCGGCATCCCGATGGCCGGGCTGGTAATGATGGCTGTGGTGCTAAAGGCGGTGGGACTGCCACTGGAGGGTATCGGGCTTATACTAGCAGTAGACCGCATCCTCGATATGTTCCGGACGACAATTAATGTATATGGCGACACCTGCGCTGCGGTTATCATCGCCAAATCGGAAGGAGAAACATTAAAAGTATAAAGGCGAAAGGTTAAAGGCGAAAGGTTAAAGGCGAAAGGTTAAAGTGTGAAAAAGAAAAAGCCGGCGTGACCGGCTGTTTCTTTTTCCCTTATGGTTGAACCTTCAACTGAGGTTATCAACCGCATGATCCGCCGCAACCGCTGCTTCTGCTTCCGCATGATGAGCATCCTGAGGGTCCCGTTATCTCTTCAGGAGTTGCCTCCCTCACACCTGTCACCCTGCCTGAAAAGTGGAGGGCGGTACCTGCCAGCGGATGATTGAAATCCATCCTGATAAAAGCATCTCCTATCTCGGTCACGACACCGTTCATCCTGTTACCCTGTGAATCCATCATGGGTACTGTATTGCCCACAAAGCATATCTGAGTGTTCAGGACACCTTCATCCTCAAAAATATTCCTCGGAAGACTTACTATCATCTCCTCGCGAACCTCGCCGTAGGCCTCCTCAGCCGAGAGACCAAATTCAAATGAAGAACCCTCTTCCAGTCCTGCAAGGTTAGCCTCAAATCCGGGCAGGAGGTTACCACTGCCAAATACGAAGCCAAGCGGAGCAGTCTCCTCCACGGTCTCAATCACCCTGCCCTCACTGCCACCTTCGTGAAGTGTATAGACCAGAGAGACAAATCTGTTATTTTCCAATTTCATAATTACTTATTTAACAATATTATAAACTATATTACTTCAATTAAAAGACAAAGCTGATCCTTATCTCCGGATTGTCATAGATCTGGTACCCGGTACTGGTAAGAACCCAGAGAAAAGAGAGGTTCATGCTTGATCTCATTCCTGTGGGTTGTGATATTGTCACTCCACCCAGAAAGGCCCCGGAGTAGACGCGTCCTGTCGCATCAGGATCAATGCTGACCAATGCCTTGTCCAGACTCAGCCCCTCGTATTCACCGTGGAGGTGAACACCGGTATTTAGTCCCAGCGGAATCAGGTTGTCAAGGCTTTGTATCAGAGTAAACTGCACATATCCTTTTCCGCCATAGATGGTCATTTCGCCAAATTCATCAGCATAATACTGGAACGTCGGTCCTCCCGCAACAGCCAGGCGGGGCAGCACTCTTACGCCAACGAGGGGTGAGACTTCAATATTGGTAATGCTCCCGAAGGTGAGGCCGAAGCCACCCCCGAAGAATAGTCGCTCACGCAGGGGCGGACGGTTTTGGAAAGCTGACTGCCCTGCCGCAAGGAGAGCAAAAGCAAGGAGTGCCATGACCAGAAAGCTCCTTTTCATATTGTGGTTGTTCTGCATTTTGAGGCTACAAATAAAGTCAAAATTAGTACATTTACGGTAGCAGACCTTTAAATTTTAAAGGTGCTATTACATATAATACTGATAATAAGATGAATATAGTCATCACAGGAGCTTCTTCGGGCATCGGAAGGGAGATTACCCTGAAGCTTGCCGATGAAGCAGGCAACAAAATATATGCCATATCGCGCAACCATTCTGCTCTCAAAACTCTTGCAGGGGAGTGTGCAAACAAAAACGTCATCGCGGTGGCATTGGATATTGCCGGACCACTATCCTCGCTCAGGGAGCTCAAAAACAGGCTCATTGCTGATCCGGGAACTATCGATATAATCATAAACAATGCCGGTTACCTTGTAAACAAACCATTCACGGAACAGAGTGATGATGAGATAGCATCGCTGGTAGCTGTCAACTTCACCGCTCCTGCCGCCCTTGTGTCAGAGCTCCTTCCCCTGATGAAAAGAGGCTCTCATGTTGTTAATATAGGAAGTATGGGCGGGTTCCAGGGAAGCATGAAGTTCCCCGGCCTCTCATACTACAGTGCCACGAAGGCTGCACTGGCTGTGCTGACAGAATGTCTTGCGACAGAGTATTCTGACATGGGAATATCGTTTAACTGTCTCTGCCCCGGAGCAGTGCAGACAGAGATGTTCAGCAAAGCTTTCCCGGGTTATAGTGCACCGGTCTCATCGTCAGAGATGGCAGCCTTCATTGCTGATTTTGCAGTAAACGGAAACAGGTTCTTCAACGGAAAGATACTTCCGGTGGCACTATCCGTGCCGTAGGTATCAGGGTGAATATGTTCCTGGTTTATGGTTTATGGTTTATGGCTCCTTGCCCCATGCCCCTTGCTCCCTGCTCTACCCCTTGTATTCCTTAACGGCAATCCTGCCAGCTACTGCCAGTAGTCCGTTAAAAGCCAGAGCTTTAAGCTCATCCTCGCCGGGGTATACGAATACAGGTGCAAACCTTCTCACCATCGCCTCTATCCTCTCTGCGAACTTCTTCTCATAAGCCAGCCCCCCGGTCAGGATAATGGCATCCACCTCACCGCTGAGTACTGCAACCATGGCCCCTATCTCCTTCGCTATCTGGTAGCTGCATCCGAGAGATATCAGCAGGGCTTTCTGGTCGCCGGCAGCAGCACGGTCACACACCTCCTTGAAGCTGTTGGTACCAAGGTAGGCAACCATTCCTCCCTTGCCGGTGAACATCGCCTTCACCTCAGGCAGGGTATATTTGCCGCTGAAGCACAGTTCGGCAATCTGCGCCGCAGGCAGTCCGCCGCTGCGCTCAGGCGAGTAGGGCCCGTCACCATTCAGTGCATTGTTGACATCAATCACCCTTCCCCTGCGGTGGGCCCCTACGCTTATTCCCCCGCCCATATGCGCAATGACGAGGTTCATATCCTCATATTCCCTTCCGGCAGTTGCAGCATAAATCCTTGCAACTGCCTTCTGGTTCAGGGCATGGAAGATAGACCTTCTTTCAAACAGAGGGTGACCGGAGAGCCTCGCGACAGGCTCAAGCTCATCGACGACGACCGGATCAACGATATAGGCCTTTGCTCCGGGAAGAGCTGCAGCAATCATATCAGCAATAAGGGCTCCCAGGTTGCTTGCATGCTCACCGTGAATGGCCCCAAGAAGATGTTGCTTCATAAGGTCATTTACCTCATATATACCTGATTCTATTGGATTTACCAATCCGCCCCGCCCTACCACGGCAACAATCTCTGAGAGTGGTATCCTCTCATTCTCGAGTGCTCTCATTACCAGCTGATGCCTGAAAGGCAGCTGATCAGTCATTCGTGAGAAACCAACCAGGTCTGCAGAGC
Organism: Bacteroidales bacterium; assembly: GCA_022615595.1. Classification (GTDB taxonomy): domain Bacteria; phylum Bacteroidota; class Bacteroidia; order Bacteroidales; family VadinHA17; genus SR-FBR-E99. The sequence goes on from JAKEGI010000100.1 coordinate 5,643, forward strand.
TGTGTCTGAGCGTATTTTCAAAAAGCTGCTCCTCACCCCTGTAGAGCGCAAATTTGGTGCTGGTTGAGCCCGGATTAACGGCAAGTATCAGTCTGGTCTCCATCTGACTCATTCATTATGTGTGGCCATAAGGCATGCGAGTGCCACACAGTAGTACTTTGACAGTTCGCTCTCGCTTCTTGACATCAGCACAACCGGTCTGGTGGTGCCGCAGATCATTCCTGCCAGCTCCCCTCCACCGAATAGCATCAGCCCCTTGTAGAACGGATTGCAGGCCTCAAGCGAAGGGAAAAGCAAAATGTCGGCATCGCCCGCCAGGGGTGTGTCAACTCCCTTGATCCTGACACTGTCAGGGTCACAGGCAAGGAAGAGATCTACCGGTCCGTCCATTACACATGATGAAATCTGTCCCCTCTGCGCCATCTTGCACATCACCGAATAGTCATGTGTGCTGGGGAAGTGACTGCTTACCTTTTCCGAAGCACCGATCAGTGCGACTGACGGCTTCGCGATTCCGAACCTCCGTGCCATGGCAATAGCATACTCAGCCATAGCCACTTTCTGGTCAAGGTCAGGAAAGGGTATTACTGCGGTGTCGGTGATGAAGAGCAGCTTGTGGTATGCAGGTATCTCCACCGCACATACATAGCTCATAACTGCCCTGGGAGGCAGCAGGCCGTGATCCTTGTCCATCACAGCCCTGAGAAATTTATCGGTTCCGACGAGGCCCTTCATTACAATGTCAGTCTCACCGGTGGCGGTCATACCCACCGCAATAGCGGCTGCGCTCTTTTCATCATCAGCATCAATTATGGTAAACCGTGAAGGGTCAGCGCCTGTATCGTGACATGTTCTGATTATCTGTTCCCTGCTACCAATCATTAGCGCATCGACAAATCCCTCAATTACAGCACGGTATAGGGAGCCAACCGTATTATTGTCCTGCGCCCAGGCTACTGCGATACGGTATCTTTTGCCGGCTGACCTGACAGCGTCAGCCATCTGGCTGAGACTGGTTATCATGTTATTCCTGTTTTGAGACAGCTGCTGCGAGCAGGATACTGTCATATTTTGCCTGGTCTGAATCGCTCCTTGAAGTGAGTACTATAGGTGCCGAAGCTCCGAGAATCACGGCTGCGACCTTTGCATGAGCGAAGAAAACCAGGGACTTGTACAGCACGTTACCTACCTCTATATCAGGCATCAGAAGGAGGTCGGTATCACCTGCCACATCACTCCGTATTCCCTTGTGATTTGCGCTCTCGAGGCTGATGGCATTGTCAAATGCCAGCGGGCCATCTATAAGACAGTGCTTGATCTGGTCACGCTGGTTCATCTTCGAGAGTAACGCCGCATCAAGAGTTGCCTGCATGTTTTCACTGACCATCTCCACTGCACCCAGAACAGCTACCTTGGGCATTTCCACACCAAGCTTGTTGAGGCATGACACGGAGTTGTTTACTATCGAAATCTTATCCTGCAGATTGGGTGCAATATTCATCGCCACATCAGTTACTGCTATCAGCTTATGATACGCCTCCACCTCGAATATGGCTATGTGCGAAAGAAGTGAACCTGTCCGCAGTCCCCACTCCTTGTTCAGTACAGCCTTGAGCAAAGAGGAGGTACCCACCTTTCCCTTCATGAGGATGTCAGCCTGGTTGCTCCTTACCATTTTAACGGCTATCCCCACTGCCAGTTCAGTATCAGGTTCATGTATCATTCTTACCCCTGAGATGTCAATGTTTCCGGTATTGGCAATATTCTGTATAGCCTCCTTGTCGCCGACAAGTATCGGTTCAATAAAACCATCACGGGCTGCTTTGATAACAGAACTGAGTGAATTCAGGTCCTGTGCAGCGGCAAGCACCAACCTCCTGACCGGTTTGTCAGCCAGCAGGTCCTTCAGTTCTGAAAGGTATCTTAATACCATCTTATTTAGGTTTTAAGGGGTTAGCTTCTCAACAATTACTGTAGTATCAGATGCAATGACAAATTCTTCGTCGGTAGTCACAACCATGACCTTCACTTTAGATGCAGGCTTCGAGATCACAAGGTCTTTCCCCTTGACTCCGTGATTCACATCCTCATCAATCTCGATCCCTAAAAAGTCCATGCCGCTGCAGATCATCTTCCTGACATTGAAATCGTTCTCGCCGACACCTGCAGTAAAGATAAGCAGATCGATCCCGTTCATGGCAGCAACATAGGCACCGATAAACTTCTTTATCTTATATGAATACATTTTAAGTGCAAGAAGGGCTTTGGAATTCCCTTCGCCGGCAGCTGATTCAAGATCACGCATGTCTGATGAGAGCTGGGAGATACCTGCAACACCACTCTTCTTGTTTATCATATTATTTACCCCGCTAACGCTAAGCCCTTCTTTGTCTGCGAGATACAACAGAACGCCCGGATCTATCTCACCTGTACGGGTACCCATGATGAGTCCGTCTACCGGCGTAAAACCCATTGAGGTGTCGACAGAAATGCCATTATTGATTGCAGTTATTGAAGCCCCGTTACCCAGGTGGCAGGTAATGATCTTTATCCTGTGGTAATCAAGATTCAATATCCTGCAGGCTTTTTCGGCAACGAACCTGTGGCTGGTGCCATGGAAGCCGTACTTCCTGATACGGTACTTCTCATAATACTCGTAGGGAATGGCATACATGAATGCATAATCAGGCATAGTCTGATGAAACGATGTATCAAATACCGCAACCTGGGGTATTCCGGGCAGCAGTTTCTCGCATGACAGTATCCCTTTCAGGTGGGCAGGGTTATGCAGCGGAGCAAGCTCGCCGCATTTCTCAATATCCCTCTTGACATCATTGTCAATCAGCACTGACTCCTTGAAGTTCTCGCCGCCGTGTGCCACCCTGTGTCCTACTGCCTTTATTTCGCCAATGCTTTTTATCACACCGTGTTTTTGGCTGACAAGAGCTTCCATTACCATGTTGATTCCTATTGTATGGTCAGGGATGTCAAGAATGACCTTATACGGATCCTTTCCGGCAGGTTTGTGCGTCAGAATGCCGTCGGTGATGCCGATTCGTTCAATAAGTCCCTTGGCAAGGACCTCTGAATTGTTCGACATGTCAAAAAGCTGGTACTTTATTGATGAGCTGCCACAGTTGAGAACGAGAACGATCATGTTTCAGTGTTGTTACTTGGTCATGCCTGCTGCCTGGGTGGCAGTGATGGCTATTACGTTGATGATATCACTTACAGAACAGCCTCTTGAGAGGTCATTTATCGGGGCGGCCATACCCTGGAGTACCGGGCCGATAGCCTGTGCATGTGCCAGGCGCTCAACGAGCTTATATGCTATGTTACCGCATTCAAGGTTTGGAAATATGAGGACGTTGGCCTTGCCTGCTATCTTGCTTCCCGGTGCCTTCTTCTGGCCAATGGCTTCAATGAGTGCCGCGTCAGCCTGCAGTTCACCCTCAAACATGAATTCAGGCGCCATCTCTTTTGCCATCTTTGTTGCACTGACCACCTTATCAACGAGTGCATGGCTGGCACTGCCCATGGTCGAAAAACTCAGCAGTGCGACCTTCGGTTCTACGCCGACAATCGCTTTTGTAGTCCTTGCTGTGGCAACAGCTATTTCCGCAAGCTCCTTATCTGTGGGATCAGGATGAACTGCGCCGTCAGCAAAGACTATTATGCCGTCAGCACCAAACTCCTTGTCTTTCAAAATCATTATAAATGCTCCTGAGACAACCGATATTCCGGGGGCCGTCTTGACAAACTGAAATGCCGGCCTGAGAACATCACCAGTGGTATTGCGCGCACCGGCAACCTCACCGTCAGCGTCGCCGTTCTTGATCATCATCACACCCAGGTAAAGGGGATCCTCTATGAGCTTCGAGGCAAACTCCCTTGTAAGGCCTTTACTGCTGCGCAACTCAAGCATGAGATCAATATACTTCCCCTTCATCGGGTGATCAGCAGGATTGATTATTGTCGCCCTGCCAATGTTCTTCAGACCCAGGGTGTCTGCCAGCGCCATGATCGCGGAAGGATCACCAAGGAGAGTTATCCTTGCAAGATTCTCAGCTATTGCCACATCTGCGGCCTTCAGAGTTCTCTCTTCAGTACCTTCAGGCAGAACAATGCGTTTATTGTGCCTTCTGGCATTATGTTTGATCTGCTCAAGCAATTCCATTGTAAATCAATAATTTAGTTAATAATTGTTCACGGGTTAAAAGTACTAAAAAAGTGTAAGTACGCAATTATCAATTACATGATTAAAATCAGATTTTGGATATTTCAGGACTTTTTCTTCAAAATAATGGTATAATGAATCTCCTGTGGGTTCAAATCTATATTTTTGATCTCATATTTCTTTCTGATGAAAGCAGATTTTTTGAAAGAGGAACTTGAGAAGTTTGCTGCGTCTGTCGAAGGCGAGCTGAGGATCGACAGGGTCTCACGGCTGATGTATGCCACTGATGCCTCTATCTACCGCGAGGAGCCGCTCGCAGTATTCTATCCGCAAAACACTTCTGACCTGAAGATGCTGCTCTCATTTGCAGCCAGGCATAAAACCGGGATTATCGCCCGGGCTGCCGGCACTTCGCTTGCAGGTCAGGTGGTAGGATCAGGCATAATCGCCGATATGTCACGGCACTTCAGACAGATAATAGAGATCAATAAAGAGGAGAGATGGGTCAGGGTTGAGCCGGGTGTAGTACCTGATGAACTTAACGCCATACTGAAGAAGGAGGGGCTGATGTTCGGCCCGGAGACCTCAACATCAAGCCGTTGCAACATCGGAGGCATGATAGGAAATAACGGATGCGGACTCCATTCAGTGGTTTACGGGTCTGTCCGTGATCATCTTCTTGAGGTTAAGGCTCTGCTTCATGACGGCTCGGAAGTTATCTTCGGAGATATAACCCCCGGGGAACTGTCACAAAAATGCACTCTGAAGGGAGCTGAAGGAGATATTTACCGTGCAGTGAGCGGCATGATGGAGAATGAGGTCAACAGGAAGGAGATAGCAAGCGAGTATCCTGAAAAACGTGTTCCGCGGCGCAATACTGGTTATGCTCTTGACGACCTTCTTGACAGCGAACCATTTACGCCCGGTTGCGGCAGACCTCTCAACATTGCCAGGATCATTGCAGGGTCTGAAGGAACACTGGCAATCGTCACCGAAGCAAGACTGGCACTGGTACCCCTCCCGCCCCCCGTGAAGGCACTGGTATGTGTTCACCTCAGAAACCGAAACGATGCCTTCAGCGCCAACCTTATTGCCCTCAGGCATAAACCCTGGGCTGTTGAGATGATGGACTACAAGATACTGGCCCTGGC
>JAKEGI010000101.1 GCA_022615595.1 Bacteroidales bacterium
ATGGTTGTTAACCTTTATCCAGAAACAGGATATCAGCTCCTTAGCCTGCTCACGGGTGAGAGTACCTTCCTCTGTCTCCTTGTAGTAGAACGGAGCCAGGTGCTGATCAAAGTGGCCCGGATTCATTGCGTCCCAGCCATTCAGTTCCGTGATGGTGCCCAGGTGAACAAACCAGTACATCTGTATCGCCTCCCAGAGATTCCTGGGCGCATTGGCAGGTACCCAACGGCACACCTCAGCTATCTTTTTCAGTTCAGCTGCCCTGACCGGATCTTTCTCACCGGCCGCCAGTTCATCTGCAAGATCTGCATGACGTCCAGCAAAGACTATCACGGCATCACATGATATATCCATTGCCTTCCATTGCTCAGCCTTGTCTGTCGCTTCAGGATCATTTAGGTAATCCAGCGAGTTAAGGTTAGATGCAATCTCCTTCTTGAAATCAAGCATTCCCCTTTGATAGATCTTCCCATCAAGAGCGGTGTGACCCGGGGCACGCTGTTCCATGAACTCAGTGAATAGTCCTGCTTCATATGCAGCCCTCCATTCGGCCGGGACGTGACTGAAAATACGCTCACGCTGAGTCTTTCCATTCCAGTAAGGTATGACCTCCCTCTCGTAACGGTCGATATCTTCCTGGCTGATGGTATAGCGCTGCATATCACGCGTGTTCAGCACATGAAAATCCTCGACACTGTGACAGGTCAGCTCAGGGAAGGTGGGAACACACTTCGGCTTTGGACCGCGTTCACCCACTATCAGCTCGCCTTCACCGAGGTATATTGTCTTCTTCCGGCAATGATCAAGGAAATTCAGAGCACGTAAGACAGGTATCGGATACTTGCCAAAATTCTCCCTGTAAAACTCCGTTTCGTGAAGCGCCCTCTCAATGGAGAGAGAGGGTTCGGTTTTAAAACTGAGCTTCCTGAGTTTCTGAATGCGCTCATTCATGCCGGGTCCGATCCTGTTCCCGCCAGGTTTATAAAAATTACCCTCGGCTGATGGTCGTCTCTCAGGTGTCTCTGTATGGGAAATTATCTTTTCAAACATGGTAAAATCTGATTAAATGTTAACTGCAATTACATGTCAGGCATGATGATGACGGCCGGTGACGATGGCCTCACCTTAATAACCCTCAGGTTACTGTCACAGCAAAAGTCTAATTGTAAAACATCAGGCACTCGAACAGACGCCTGTAGTTCCTGGTGAGGTTTGGAAAGTAGATTACCGGTTCCATTTTACCCATGGTGTGAGATATAATATTATCTGCCGATAGAGAGATAATATCAATGCAAATTTATACCAAAGTTCAAGAAAAACAAAATGTTCCGGGGCATTCTCCCTGTCAGTAATAGCTTTCGGTGGTCATATCCGGTCAGCCTCCTCAATCGGGAACAGATGCAGAGAGTGAGTAGGGTCTGGATCCCTCTCCAGTTCCTCGCAGGGTATCAGGTTCGGGTTTCATATCAAATAACAGCACTCCGCCATTCTTAAGCTGCTCATGCGTGATGTAGTTTACATCCATACTTCTGCCATTCAGGGATGCCTTCCCGACATATATATTCTCACTGCTGTTTTCTGGCGCCTTTATGACCAGCACCGCTCCATCGTTAAAGGTGATTGTTGCCTTTCTGAAAAGGGGTGATCCGAAAACATACTCTCCGGTACCCGGTGTTACCGGATAGAACCCGAGTGCGCTGAAGACATACCATGCCGATGTCTGGCCATTATCTTCATCGCCACAGTAGCCGTCAGGAGTATAGTTGTACAGTTTATCCATGACCTCCCTGACCCTCATCTGCGCTTTCCACGGCTCAGGAGTGTAGTTGTAGAGATATATCATATGCTGTATCGGCTGGTTACCGTGCGCATAGTTGCCCATGTTCATTATCTGCATCTCACGGATCTCATGAATCGGGAATCCGTAATATGAGTCATCGAAGATGGGTGGCACAATGAATACAGAGTCGAGCATCCCGGCCATCTTCGCCGGCCCTCCCATCAGCTCCGCGAGACCCGCAACATCCTGGAAGACGCTCCAGGTATAATGCCAGCTGTTTCCTTCTGTAAAGGCGTCTCCCCATTTATAGGGGCTGAAGGGCGACTGAAATGAGCCATCCTCATTCCTGCCGCGCATGAGGCTGCTCTCAGCATCGAAAAGGTTACGGTAGTTCAGTGCCCGTGCAGCATAAAGGTTTATCTCCTCGTCAGGACGTCCAAGAGCGCTGCCCAGCTTCCAGAGACACCAGTCGGCATAGGCATATTCCAGAGTGCGTGCGGCGTTCTCATTGATGCCCACATCATAGGGCACGTAACCAAGCGTATTATAGTGCCCGGCTCCATACCTCCCAACGGAATGAACAGGTCCATGACCCTTTGTATTCTTTACAAGCGCATTCCAGAGGGTGTCAATTTCGTATCCTCTGATACCCTTTAGCCAGGCATCTGCAATGAGTGATGCCGAGTTGCTTCCAATCATGCAGTTACGATGACCCGGACTGGCCCATTCAGGCAGCCATCCGCTCTCGAGATATGCATTCACAAGACCCTCCATGATGTGAGAGCTGATCTCGGGATACATCAGTGTTATTAATGGCATTGCTGCCCTGAAGGTGTCCCAGAAACCGTTATCGGTAAATAACCTTCCGGGGCGAATCTCTCCGTTGTAGGGACTGTAATGAATTATCTTTCCGTCAGCGTCATACTCATAAAACATTCTCGGGAAGAGCATTGTGCGATACAGGGTGGAATAGAATGTCCGCAACTGATCATCGCTTCCGCCCTCCACCCTGATGCGGCCCAGCTCATTGTTCCAGGTATTACGGCCCTCTGCCATTATAGCATCAAAGCCTTTACTGCCGGCTTCACGCTCAAGGTTGAGCAACGCCTGCTCAGGGGAGATGAATGATGACGCCACCCTGGCGGTGACAACCTCTCCCCTCTCGGTTTGGAATCCTATCACGGCACCGGCATGATCACCCTCCTGCACCCTTATGCCCGGAGAGAGTTTGCCGTCGAGCCAGGTAGAGAAGAAATCGAAGTCATGGTCAAAGATGATCACGAAGTAGTTGTGAAAATTATCAGGAACACCGCCGTGATTGTTGCGGCAGTAGCCAGCAATCTTTCTTTCTGACTGGATGACCTCAACCATTGATCCGCCAGCAAAGGCATCAATTACAACTGACGATGAGTCACCGGCAGGGAATGTGAAACGGAACAGAGAAGCTCGCTCTGTCGGCGTGACCTCGGCGATGATGTCATGGTCGGCAAGATATACACTGTAGTAATACGGTTTTACCACCTCAGCCTTATGAGAGAACCATGACGCACGCTCAGCTTCCGTGAACCTGTTTCCGCCTGTCACCGGCATCAGGGAGAAGGCAGCATAGTCATTGATCCACGGGCTTGGCTGATGTGTCTGTTTGATCCCGACAATCTTATGGTCATCATAGGTGTATGCCCATCCGTCACCGTTCTTTCTCGTCTGTGGAGTCCAGAAATTCATTCCGAAAGGCATGGCGATGGCAGGGTATGTGTTCCCGTGTGACAGAAGGAACTCGGAGTCGGTTCCCATGAGTGGATTGACCATATCTGCCGGATAAAATGATATATCAGATTCTGTTTTACACCCCGTTGCAACCACTGACAGTACAAGTGCCAGCAGCAAGGCACTGCTCAATTGCCGCAAGGTTATCTCTTTCATTGTCTTATACTTATGACTATTAATCCTGATCCTGTTTTTTATTGCGGGTCCACGTCGGCATGCACACGCAGTATTCCCTGTCTCTGAACTTTAAGCTCATCATCAACCGCCAGTCGGATTAACTCCTTTATCCTGAAGGCAGAGAGTTCTTTTCCCAGCTTGACCATAATGGTCTTGATATACCATTTCTGCACCTGCATGATCAGTGGAAATTCCGGTCCGAGGACATATTTGCCCAGCCTCCTGCGCAGACTGTCCGCCAGCCGTCCTGCGGAGGTGTTTAACTCCTGCAGATCGCGGTGCTTCAGCACTATCCTTATTATCCTGGTGAAAGGGGGATATCCGAACAGTTCACGTTCTTCGAGCTGTATACGATACATTGCCTTATAGTCATGCTTCAGTACCTGCCTCAGTATAATGTGCGAGGGGTCAGCCGTCTGTATTATGACTCTTCCTCTCCGTGTCCGCCGACCTGCCCGGCCACTGACCTGTTCCATAAGCTGAAAGCTGCGCTCAAAAGCTCTGAAGTCAGGGAAGTAAAGCATGCTGTCTGCGTCAAGAATGCCGACCACTGTAAGCTTTTCAAAGTCAAGGCCTTTTGAGATCATCTGTGTGCCGATAAGGATATCGGTTGTTCCCGCGGCGAAGTCTGACAGTATCGCAGATGATGAGTTCCTCAGACGTGTTGTATCCTGATCCATCCTTGCCACCCTGGCTGCGGGAAAGAGCAGTTTAATCTCCTCCTCTATCTTCTCGGTCCCAAATCCCCTGGTTGTCAAAACAGCAGAGTGGCATTCAGGGCACTCGCGCGGCAGCGGCTCGCTTCTGCCGCAATAATGGCATACCATCCTTCCTATACCCTTGTGATAAGTAGTGCTGACCGAACACCCTGAGCACCGCTGCACCCACCCGCAGTCTGAACACATGATATACGGAGAGAAACCGCGGCGGTTCTGAAAGAGAATCACCTGTTCCTCCTTTGACAGAGCATCACCAATGGCTTCCAGCAGCCTCGGTGTGAAGTGTGCCGGAGCACCCTTCTTCTTTCCGAAGTTCCGTGTGTCGGCAACCAGCATCTCCGGCATCATCACATCGCCATAACGGGTGATGAGTTCAACAAGCCCGTACCTGCCGGTAATGGCATTGTGGTATGACTCCACTGACGGCGTTGCAGAGCCTAACAGAGTCACCCCGCCATGCAGGCGGCTGAGCATCATGGCGGCATCACGGGCATGATAACGCGGAGCAGGGTCAAACTGCTTGAATGACGGGTCATGCTCCTCGTCAACAATGATCAGCCCCAGCTCTCTGAAGGGGAGAAAAAGCGATGAACGCACCCCCAGCACAACACCAAGGCTTCCATTGTTCACCCTGGTCCATACATTACGGCGGGCGGAGTTTGTCAGACGGGAATGATATACCCCTATCGAAGTGCCCAGGTTCCTCTGCAGCCGCTCAATGATCTGGGTTGTAAGTGATATCTCAGGAAGAAGGTATAGCACCTGCTTTCCCATCCTCAACTGCTCATTAATAAGGTGTATGTAAATCTCAGTCTTGCCGCTCGAGGTAACACCATGAAGCAGGACCACCTCTTTATTTTTGAAGAGAATGTTGATCTTCTCATATGCCTCCCTCTGTGATCCTGTCAGCTCTGAAGGAGGAACCACCTGCGTCGCCCCGGAACTGCCTGAGATGACCTTCTCCTTCGATGCAGCCCTGACGCGCAGGTTTTCGGCTGAGGGTAAGGCAGCCTTCATCACCTCTCCCTGCTGGGCCATATAGTACTCAGACACCCAGAGAATAAAGTCAGTCAGCCTGTCGCAGATGGCAAGCGAAGGTGGCAGCAATGACGTAATCTCTTTCGGCGTGAACCCTTCCGGTGTCCTGTCATGCAGCCTGATTACCAACCCTGTATGACTCTTTCTCTGGCCAAAAGAAACAGTCACCAGGCTTCCTCGCCTGACTTCCTCCCTCAGGCCGGGAGGGATGGCGTAGGTATAACTGCCGGCTACGGCAACCGGTATAATTATATCTGCATACAAGCTTATCATCACCCTAATGTGGATGCAAATTAAAAATAAATGGTTACAGGCTTATTATGCCGCAATACCAGAATCAGCAAAAGCCAGTATCAGGCAGGATTAACTTAAGGCCATTCTGACTTTTTCCGCTGCATCGGTGAATGTGGTTGCAGCAATAACCTTAAGACCTGAGTTGTCGATCAGATCCTTCGCCTCAATGGCATTTGTCCCCTGCAACCTGACTATCACGGGTACCTTTATGTCACCGATTGTCTTGTATGCTTCAATTATGCCTGATGCCACGCGGTCGCATCTGACAATACCTCCAAAAATGTTCACAAGTATTGCCCTGACATTGGGGTCTTTAAGAATTATCCTGAACCCGGCCTCAACGGTCTTTGCATTGGCTCCACCTCCCACATCAAGGAAGTTTGCCGGTTTGCCCCCTGACAGCTGAATGAGGTCCATCGTTGCCATCGCCAGACCTGCTCCGTTCACCATACAACCTACATCTCCGTCAAGCTTGACATAGTTGAGGCTGTGGTCAGTAGCCTCCACTTCAGTAGGATCCTCCTCGCTCAGGTCTCTCATTGCAGCCAGTTCAGGGTGACGGAACAGTGAATTGTCATCGAGTGTCACCTTGCAGTCAACTGCCAGTATCCTGTCATCACTTGTCTTCAGAAGCGGATTTATCTCAATAAGTGAGGCATCTGAGGCGACGTATGCGTTCCACAGTCTTCTCACAAACGGCAGCATCTCCTTGAATGCCTTGCCTTGCAGCCCCAGGTTAAAGGCTATTGTGCGAATCTGAAAATCGAGCAATCCGATGGCGGGGTCAATCACCTCGGTGAAGATCGCCTCAGGCTTCTTCACTGCAACCTCTTCAATATCCATTCCACCTTCGGTTGAATACATGATTACATAAGCTGACCTCTTGCGGTCAAGAAGGATACTCATATAGAACTCCCTTATATCCGATTCTCCCTTGTAATAGACATCGCGGGCAATAAGCACCTTATTTACCAGCTTTCCTGCCGGTCCTGTCTGGGGTGTCACAAGTGTCATCCCGATCATGCGCGCTGCCACCTCCGCTGCCTCGACCGGTGACCGGGCTATCTTGACACCGCCGCCTTTACCCCTGCCGCCTGCATGTATCTGTGCCTTGATTACAAATATCTCGGTGCCGAACCTCTTCTGCAACTCCTCTGCAACAAGCTTCGCATGATCTGCATTTTCAGCAATGAAACCCTCCTGCACCGGAACGTCATGAACCTGCAGGATTGATTTTCCCTGGTACTCGTGAATATTCATGTTCAGATATTTTATATCCGGGATGCATCTGATCCCGTTAATATTTTAAGGAATGTAATTTACTCTTTTTTATAATTATTTTCGTTAAAATTTTCTTCCATGCGTAAATTATCAAATGATGAGCTGAACAGGAAGAGTGTCACCGAATTTCGCGCCTCATCAAAGTCGCCCTTTGTAATCGTCCTTGACAACATCAGGAGCCTGAACAATGTAGGATCGATATTCAGGACAGCAGACGCATTCATTGTTGAATCAGTTTATCTGTGCGGGATAACAGCCACACCTCCTCACAGGGAGATACAGAAGAGTGCTCTCGGAGCAACCGAATCAGTCGCATGGAGATATTTTGACAGGACCACTGAAGCGGTCGCGAACCTCAGGGAGTCAGGATTCACCATCGTCTCAGTGGAGCAGGCTGAAGGATCAGTATCACTTGACACTTTCACCCCGGAAAAGGGGAAGAAGTACGCCCTCATATTTGGCCATGAGGTCAGAGGTGTTTCTGAAGAGGTGGTAGGCATGTCGGATGCCTGTATTGAGATACCGCAGTATGGCACCAAGCACTCATTCAATGTGGCCGTCAGCGCCGGCATAGTGCTCTGGCATCTGGCACACAAGATAAACAACATTATATAAAAGACCCCGGCTGCCAAACGGCTGCCGGGGTCTTTCCTCTTTTGGTATCTCTTATTTTGTTATGGACACGAATGTCTCATCGGTGAAGAATTTGGCAAACTCGAGGTCTGTCTGGGCATAATTCTTCCAGCTGACATTGTACCCAACTGCTTCACGAAGGTTGTTCATCACACCATCCCTGTTGTCTGAACGGGCAGCGATGACAGCCTTAAAGTATGAAGGAGCACCGCATTTGCAAGGCTGGACCGAATCCATCGTAGCCTTGGCTTTGTTGAAGTCGCCTTTCAGCAGCTGTGCAAGCGCCAGGTTCATTGAAGGCTTATCTCCCAGCAGGTTGACTGCCTGATCATATTTGCCTTCAGTGATGGCAATGGTGCCAAGACCGAACCTTGACTCAGGTGTTGAAGCCGACATTGAGTTGAAATACTCTGATGCTGCTTTTACATCACCCTTGAGAAGAGCTGCAAAGCCCATATTATTCTTGACAATATCATCATTCTTGAGCGCCTTGGCTTTCTCAAGAGCAACCATTGCGTCGTCAGCCTTACCCATATTAAGATATGCCCAGCCAACGTTATTCCATGCGCGATAGCACTTAGGCTCCTTAACTGTTGCCATCTGGTAGAATTTCAGCTGCTCATTGACATCAGTTGTAAGAGAAGCTGCGTAAAGCATCTGCTCAAGGCTGAGTGCCGAAGCATCACCCTTCATAGCTGTCAGTATCTCTTCGTCGCTTAACCCGACAAGGTTGACGTCAACAATGAACTTCGACCTTCTCAACTGGGGAAGGATCTCTTCTGCCAGAGATTCGTATGCAGTTGACATGTTCTTGATCTCCTGCTCACGGACAGCGGGATCCTGGTACATTGAAAGGACTCTCAGGATAAGTTCCTTGTCAGCTATTGAAGACTCCTGAACGAGAGCTTTGAAGCCGTCCCAGTCTTCAGGAGTTGTCTTTGTACTGAACAGATTTGCGAGCTCAGGAACCTTTCCGTACTCCTTCTGGAGATACTTCTCAGCAGCTTTGCCCCTGTCAAGAGAGAGCTTTTCATTAAGCGTGAGAGGACCGTCGGGTGAAGCGTATGAGCTTGCTGTAACTCCCTTGATCTCTATTCTCTCATTCTGAGCTACCATGGCAATATAATCTTTCATCGCCTGGATATCTTCGGCTTTAAGCTCAGCCGGCCTGATATCGGCCCTGTTGATAACATAAAGGATGTCTGCCATCTTCTGCTCGGGAACTATGCGCTGATAGTTGTCTTTAAGGAAGAGAGGCATGGCATGGTATTCAACCAGCGTTGATGTAGCAATCACACCATCAGCAAGCTTGATCGGATCAAATGCCAGAGTCTTGCCTTTTCTCGATGCTTCAATACGAAGCATGAACTCTGATACTTTCATCTCGGGCTTGTAGTCCACATCACCACTCCAGTTAATGGTGCCACCGGTCCAGCTTACAGGTTTGTTGTTAGCCTGAACAAGTTCACCCTGGGCATAAAGCATCTCATCAAATGCAACCTCACCGCCTTCATACACAAGTACCGGGGTGATCTTCAGAGTTGTGTTCTTGTCAAAGTACTTCTCAGGATAAGTAGCTTTTACTGCGGCAGCTACCTTGCCGGCATGTGCCTCAAGCACCTTAGGGGTAACCTCATACTTGACAAGGCTGGCATTCTTCTTCATCTTGTCTAGGCTGCTGCAGCTTGAAACTACAGCGGCAGCCAGCAGAAGAACAAAAAGTCTGGTGAAATTTTTCATAATTGGTCTTTTATTAGTTGCGATCAGTTACTTGATTTTAATAACAAGTTTACATATTTTTTTGTACGGATGCAAATTTAAAATAAATTTAGTCATTCGCCGCATATTACAGATTAAAAAATCAGAAAATGCGAAGATTCATCCCCGGCTCTATGACCTCATTGAATATAACATCTGTCACTTTCCGGTAATCATCCGGGTGCATGACGAAGTCAAGATCGTTAACTTCAAGTATAAGATAACGGTTTTCAGGATTCTGCCTGAAAAAGTTGAAATAACTCTCCTGGATGCCGGAGAGGTATTCAGCAGTTATGGATTTCTCATACTCCCTCCCCCTCATTGCGATATTGAGCAGCAACCTTTCGGGAGGCACATGCAGGTAGACATACAGGTCAGGTTTGGGCAGCGAACCGTAAATGATATAATATATCTGTCTGTAAAGGCTGAACTCATCCTTTTCAAGGGTTGAGGATGCAAAGACAAGCGACTTCATGAAGTAGTAGTCTGCCACCGTGAAGCTCCTGAAGAGATCCGGTTCAACAAGTTCCTCCTTAAGCTGACGGTAACGGTCAGCCAGGAATGACAGCTCGAGCGGGAATGAATACCGCGCAGGGTCGCTGTAGAACTTTGGCAGGAAGGGATTATCGGCGAAACGCTCAAGGATCAGTTTGGCATTGTACTCCTTTGCGATCATTGAAGCCAGGGTGGTCTTCCCCGCTCCTATATTTCCCTCAATGACAATATAATTATACCTGATCTCAGCCATCCGGCATTTCTGGTTATCCAACCGTCAAAAGTAAACAAAAAGTAACGACGCGCAATTTGCGCGTCGCTACACCTTATAGTATATTGTATGTTACCTTGAATCTGACCTGCGGTCACGTGAACGGTGATCGCGGTTGCCTCCCCTGTCACCGTCACGATGCCCGCGATGCTCCCTTCTCTCAGAAGGATCACGCTTCGGGGGTTCAACATAACCTTCAGGCTTAGGGATAAGCGGCTTGCGCGAGAGTCTCAGCTTGCCTGTCTTGGAATCAACCTCAATAAGCTGAACCTCAACCTCGTCACCCTCCTTGAATAACTCCTCAACAGTACCGACTTTCTTCCAGTCCATCTCAGAGATGTGAAGGAGTCCATCCTTATTCGGAAGTATCTCCACAAAGGCTCCAAACTGAGTGATGGTCTTCACCTTGCCCCTGTAGACCTGCCCTACCTCAGGAACTGCACATATTGACTTGATACGGTCAAGAGCCGCCCTGATCACTTCATAGTTCTCGCCGAAGACATCGACCATACCCTGGCCGTTGACTTCCTCGATAACAATTGTAGCACCTGTTGTGGCCTGTATATCCTGTATGATCTTGCCACCGGGGCCAATAACTGCGCCTATCATCTCTTTCGGGATATAGATTTTCTCTATCCTCGGTGCGTGTGGTTTGAGATCTGCCCTTGGCTCGGCAATGACCTGCTCCATTATGTCAAGAATATGTAGCCGACCTTTGCGTGCCTGCTCAAGGGCCTGCTTCAGAACCTCGTATGAGAGGCCGTCAACTTTAATATCCATCTGTGTAGCGGTGATGCCGTCACGCGTGCCGGTGACTTTGAAGTCCATGTCACCGAGATGATCCTCATCGCCCAGTATGTCAGAAAGAACGGCAAACTTCTTTCCTCCCTTGTCGGTGATCAACCCCATGGCTATTCCTGACACAGGCTTGGCAATTTTAATGCCGGCATCCATCAGGGCAAGCGTTCCGGCACAGACAGTCGCCATTGATGACGATCCGTTTGATTCAAGTATGTCTGAGACGACCCTGATTGCATAAGGGTTGATTTCGTCAGCAGGCATCATATTCTTCAGCGCCCTGTGAGCCAGGTTGCCATGGCCTATCTCCCTGCGGCTGGTGCCACGGGCAGGTTTGGCTTCGCCGGTTGCAAATGGCGGGAAGTTATAGTGAAGCGTGAATTTCTCCGAGCCCTGCTTAAGAACCTCGTCTATCATCTTCTCATCGAGCTTGGTACCCAGGGTGACTGTTGTGAGCGACTGTGTCTCACCCCTTGTGAAGATGGCAGAGCCGTGTGCTGCAGGCAGAGGATCAATCTCGCACCAGATGGGACGTATCTCATCTGTCTTACGTCCGTCGAGACGCCTCTTTTCATCAAGAACCAGCCTGCGGGCAGCCTCTTTTTCAACATCATGATAATACCTGCTTACAAGCATCTCATTTACCTTGTTCTCCTCAGTAAACTGTGCCAGAAACTCCTTCTTTATGTTTTCGAAGCCCTCTGAACGGGTCTTCTTGTCAGCTCCCGTGGCCGCGAGCGCATAGCACTTCTGATAGGTCTCATCCCACACTTTCTTGCGCAGATCCTCATCATTGACCTCATGGCAATAGGTTCTCTTTGCTGTTGATCCAACCATTTCAGCCAGCTCATTCTGTGCAACACACTGAACCTTGATGGCATCATGGGCTAACCTGAGCGCTTCGAGCATAACATCCTCCGACACCTCTTTCATCTCGCCCTCAACCATCATGATGTTATCATAGGTGGCTCCAACAACGATATCAAGATCAGCATTTTCTATCTCAACAAGTGTCGGGTTGACAATGAATTTACCATTGATCCTAGCAACCCTGACCTCAGAGATGGGACCGTTGAACGGAATATCCGATACTGCCAGAGCAGCTGAAGCAGCCAGCCCTGCCAGTGCGTCAGGCATGATGTCCTTGTCAGCAGATATCAGGTTGATGGTCACAAATACCTCGGCATGATAATCATCCGGGAATAATGGCCTTAGAACCCTGTCAACAAGCCTCGAGACCAATATCTCATTGTCATTAGGCCTTGCTTCCCTCTTGAGGAAGCCGCCCGGGAAACGGCCCATAGCCGCATATTTTTCCTTGTACTCTACAGAGAGAGGCATGAAATCTACATCCTCTTTTGCATCTTTGGCTGCAACTACAGTAGCGAGCAGCATCGTGCGGCCCATTCTGACGACTACAGATCCGTCAGCCTGCTTGGCCAACTTGCCTGTTTCAATTACTATCGTCCGGCCGTCGCCCAGATCGATACTTTTTTCAATTAACTTATACATTTGTATTACTGATTATTACGGGATAAATGGGTAGTAAGGGGAGAATCCGTTAAAGAATTAAAAAAGGCAATATGAAATTGCCTTCTTCCTTACTTACGCAGGCTCAGTGCCTTGATTATTTCACGATACCTGCTGATATCTTTGATCTTTAGATAGTCAAGCAAACGCCTTCTCTTACCGACAAGCTTTATAAGCGCCCTCTGGGTACCGAAATCCTTCTTATTCCTCTTAAGGTGCTCAGTAAGATGCGCGATCCTGTAGGAGAAAAGAGCAATCTGACCCTCAGCGCTTCCGGTGTCCATTTCTGATGTGCCGAATGTCTTGAAAAATTCCTGTTTCTTCTCCGTAGTCAAATACATATCCTTATCCAATAGATTATTAATAAACTCTCCAATTTTGGATCGCAAAGATACAACTCTTATTTGTAATATTTCAAACAATTTAAAGAAATTTTATGAATTTAACTACTGAACGCCCTTCCAGACAGTTACATAAGAGTAAATGAATGATCAGCCGTCTCATAAAAAAGACGCAAAATCAATACCATAAGTTGCGCATGATGAAAAATATTTTTTATTCGTCACCGGAACTCATCCGTTCGTCAGGTGAGTTGCTTCACGGCTCGAGCAGGAGTGAGCCTGAACCTTTGATTTTATGGCCAGATGCGATGAGCCATGAACCGATGTGACAGTCGAGGCACCTGTGATACCTGCACCATGATAATCTGAGCTCAAGAAGAGCCTGGCTGGTGAAGGCTGAATCAGCGCTGATGCCCGCCGCTGAGAAATCGGCAACGACACTGTTCTCCTCAGGAGGCAGTGACTCGAACAGGTCGATGGCTCGCTCACACATGGCCGGCTGCTGTTTCAACTTGCCAAATACAAAGATAAGCGGTGCCACTGCGTTGATAATGAGCAGGTCAACAGATTGCCTTCCGGCTTGCCGTGAAGCAGGCGGTACCTCCTTGCCGAAGAGATAATGATTATTCCAGTAGTCTGATGCCCTGACGCTGAGAAGTGCCCTCAGCATGTCGGTGCTGATGCATTCAACTACCCTGGAGAAGAGCCCGTCACTGTGCGAGAACAGCGCTGCCAGTTGCGATAGCCTTACAGTGGGGAAGTTTGCAGGCCTCAAACGGTGAAACCGCCACATCCATCCGTCAATGGGCACAAGCGAGTACTTTGACTTCAGCATCCTGTATTCACGGCACAGGAGCCGATAGTAACTGTCTGTCACTGCCTCCCTGAAGAGCGCCTCATCGAGAAGCCCTGCAGTACCAAAGAGGAGTGCCTCAACCTGGGTCATGTTATCGGAGTGTTTTCTGATGATCTTCAGAGGGAGGTGAGAGGCCAGCATTGCAAACGGATCTGTGTTGACCCTGAAACCGAAGTAGCGTGACACCAGACGGTATAAGGTCTCTTCCCAGTCATACCCGGTTTGCCTGAGTATCCCAATGATCTCTTCACTCTTTCTCGTGATCC
>JAKEGI010000102.1 GCA_022615595.1 Bacteroidales bacterium
AGCAGGGACAACCACAGCAGCAGGGACAACCACAGCAGCAGGGACAACAGCAAAGATCGGCCCGGCAGCAGCAGTGGCAGCAGAACAGGGACAGGCGCCCGCGATTCAGAGACGACATGACTGACCAGCAAAGACCTGATAATGAGCGCAGACCGGATAATCAGCGCCGGCCGGAGAATGAACGCCAGCGCCCTCAACCTCAACCTCAACCTCAACCTCAACCTAAGCCTCAACCTCAACCTCAGCCTAAGCCTCAACCTCAGCCCGACAGGCTCCTCTTTGCAAGTGAGTCTGTAATTGATAATGATCAGGATATGCTCAGGCTGAATGAGCCATTGACCGAAACACCGGCAATAATGGAGGCAGCCGCAGCTGACACATCCATTATTCTGCCTCCTTCTTCTCCTGAAACACCTGGCGGGCAACCGGAGATCCATGAGCCTGCGCGGGAGGAGAGAAAAGAGAGGACATATGATTTCGAAGGTATTGTAGCCAATACCGGCGTCATCGAGATCATGCCAGACGGATATGGCTTCCTCCGTTCACCTGATTACAACTATCTGAGCTCACCTGATGACATTTATGTATCACAGTCGCAGATCAAACTCTTCGGGCTGAAGACAGGCGACACAATCAGGGGAACTATTCGTCCGCCGCGTGAAGGTGAGAAGTACTTTCCACTGATAAAGGTTGAAGAGATTAACGGCCGTACACCTGATTACATACGTGACAGGGTGCCGTTTGACTACCTCACTCCGCTTTTCCCGAATGAGAAATTCACCCTGTGCAAACCTGGAGAGGGCAATCTCTCGGTGCGCATAGTTGACATGTTCTGCCCGATCGGAAAGGGACAGCGCGGACTTATCGTGGCACAACCCAAGACCGGTAAGACAATACTGCTGCAGGATATAGCCAATGCCATAGCCAAATACCACCCTGAGGTCTATCTGATGATCCTTCTCATCGACGAACGCCCTGAGGAGGTGACCGAGATGGCACGCAATGTCAATGCTGAGGTAATCGCCTCAACCTTTGACGAGCCTGCTGAGAGGCATGTGCGCATCGCCACAATTGTCCAGGAAAAAGCCAAGAGGCTGGTAGAGTGCGGTCATGACGTTGTAATACTCCTCGACTCCATCACACGTCTTGCGAGGGCCTTTAACACCATCGCCCCTGCTTCGGGCAAGGTGCTCTCAGGCGGTGTCGACTCGAACGCTCTCCATAAACCCAAGCGGTTCTTTGGCGCAGCACGTAACATTGAGAACGGAGGCTCACTCACAATAATTGCGACTGCCCTCACAGACACAGGGTCAAAGATGGACGACGTCATCTTCGAGGAGTTCAAGGGTACCGGTAACATGGAACTGCAGCTTGACAGGAAACTCTCGAACAGGAGAATCTTCCCGTCGATAGACATTCCTGCATCAAGCACAAGACGTGAGGACCTTCTTCTTGAGAAGACCACACTCAACAAGATATGGATCCTGCGTAACTACCTGACTGACATGAACGCTGTAGAGGCTATGGAATTCCTTCGTGACCGCATCACGCAGACACGATCAAATGAGGAGTTTCTTGTTTCAATGAACAGCGAATAAAATGTCAGAAAAAATAGTTAAATTTGCAGTTTATTTTTTTACAGCAAACTTGATCATTAATCTTTTATAATTTAAAATGGCAACAAAGAAATTCATTACTTGTGACGGTAACCAGGCAGCTTCTCACATAGCTTATATGTTCAGTGAAGTGGCCTGTATCTATCCTATTACTCCTTCTTCCACCATGGCTGAAAATGTCGACGAGTGGGCAGCGCACGGACTGAAGAACATGTTCGGCGAGGAGGTAAAAGTTGTCGAGATGCAGAGTGAGGCCGGTGCAGCCGGTGCGGTGCACGGATCGCTGCAGTCAGGCGCTCTTACAAGCACCTTCACTGCATCACAGGGCCTGCTTCTCATGATCCCCAATATGTACAAGATATCAGGAGAACTTCTCCCGGGCGTCTTTCATGTCAGCGCAAGGACTGTTGCTGCCCATGCACTCTCCATCTTCGGAGATCACAGTGACATCTATGCAACACGCCAGACAGGGTTTGCGATGATTGCCAGCGGCAGCGTCCAGGAGATAATGGATCTCGCCGGCGTCGCTCACCTGACAGCTATCAGGTCGAGGGTACCTTTCCTCCATTTCTTTGATGGTTTCCGCTCTTCCTCTGAAGTACAGAAGATAGAGGTGATAAACATGGAAGATATGAAGAAGCTTCTTGACAGGGATGCCCTCAGGCGTTTCCGTGACCAGGCGCTCAATCCTGAGCATCCGGTTACAAGAGGAACGGCACAGAATCCTGATATATTCTTCCAGGCGAAGGAGGCATCCAACCCCTTCTATACTCATCTTGATGATGCTGTTAATGAATATATGGATAAGATCTCCGCCCTGACGGGAAGGACATACAAGCCCTTCACCTACTACGGTGCACCCGATGCAGAACATATCATCATGGCAATGGGATCGGTGACAGAGACAATCAAGGAGACCATCGACTATCTCGCAGCAACAAAAGGAGCAAAACTGGGTCTTATCTCAGTTCATCTCTACAGGCCCTTCTCCGCGAAATATCTATTTAACGTACTGCCTGCAAGCGTAAAGCGCATCACAGTGCTTGACCGCACCAAAGAACCGGGAGCCAATGGCGAACCTCTCTACCTTGACGTCAAGGAGGTATTCTATGACAGGGAGGTGCGTCCGATTATTGTCGGCGGCCGCTACGGACTGAGCTCGAAGGATACCACACCGGCACAGATAATATCCGTATATGAAAATATGGATAAGGCCCAGCCTATGAACCAGTTCTCTGTGGGCATCAATGATGACGTTACCTTCAGGTCGCTCCCGCTCCTTCCCGAAGTAAATGTAAGTGACAAGGGAACACACTCTGCCAAGTTCTACGGACTCGGGTCAGACGGTACTGTCGGGGCAAACAAGAACTCAATCAAGATCATCGGCGAGACAACTGACAAATATTGCCAGGCATACTTCGCATACGATTCGAAGAAGTCAGGCGGTATAACCACATCGCACCTTCGTTTCGGTGACAGACCGATACGCTCACCCTATCTTGTCAATACGCCTGACTTTGTAGCATGCCATGTGCCCTCATATCTTGACAAGTATGACATGCTCAAGGGTCTGAAAAAGGGTGGCACCTTCCTGCTCAACTCCATATGGGATGTTGAGGAGACAAAGAAGAGACTACCTGACAGCATGAAGAAATACATGGCTGAGAACAATATCGGCTTCTATATCATCAATGCAACGGAGATAGCAGAGGAGATTGGTCTGGGCACACGCACCAACACCATTATGCAGAGTGCATTCTTCAAGGTTGCGAACGTCATACCTTACAAACAGGCAATTGACGAAATGAAGAAAGCCGTTATCAAGGCTTATGGCAAGAAGGGTGAGCAAGTTGTCAAAATGAACAACGAAGCCATTGACCGCGGCGGTGATGTGACAAAGGTTGAAATTCCTTCTGAGTGGGCATCGATTAAAGTAATGCCTGCCCCTGTTGATGAGAAAAAGCCTGCCTTCATCCGTGACGTGGTTGAACCTATCAATGCTATGCGCGGTGATGATCTTCCTGTAAGTGCATTCGTCGGACGCGAAGACGGCACATTCCCTGCCGGGACCACTGCTTATGAGAAGCGGGGTATCGCAGTCAACGTTCCCGAGTGGCAGATGGACAAGTGCATACAGTGCAACCAGTGCTCATATGTTTGTCCTCACGCTGTCATCAGGCCTTTCCTCCTTACTGATGAGGAACTTGCCGCCGCACCGAAGGGCACCACAGCCAAACAGGGTATCGGCAACACCAAGAGCCACAAGTTCCGCATACAGGTCAGCGTCTATGACTGCACCGGATGCGGTAACTGCGCTGACGTATGTCCGGCCAAGGAGAAAGCTCTCATAATGAAGCCTCTCGGCACACAGCTCGAACAGGCTGACATATGGACCTATATGCACGAGAAGGTAGGTTACAAGGATACTGTCGTTGACAAATTCACGAACGTCAAGAACTCGCAGTTTGCACAGCCTCTCTTCGAGTTCTCAGGCGCATGCGCTGGCTGCGGCGAGACACC
>JAKEGI010000103.1 GCA_022615595.1 Bacteroidales bacterium
AACAATGAGCCATGAGATAAGGACGCCGTTGAATGAGGTTATCGGCATCACCAACCTGCTTTACCAGGGCAACCCGAGAGAAGACCAGATGGAGTATATCAAGACTCTACGCTTCTCAGCCAACCATCTTCTGACCCTTGTAAATGACATACTCGACTTCAATAAGATGGAGGCGGGCAAGATTGTGTTTGAAAAGACAGAGTTTGATCTTCTCAGCCTCATTGAAGATATAAGCCGTTCATACAGCCATCGTGCCGTGGATAAGGGAATAGATTTCGCCATTGAGAAATCGGACGACCTTCCTTCCATGCTGATTGGTGATCCGATTAGACTTAACCAGATAATCTCCAATCTGGTTTCAAATGCTATTAAATTCACCTCTCAGGGTGGAGTAAAGTTTAAAATCCTGCTCAAGGAAAAGAGAAACAACAGGGCCGTGCTTGAGTTTTCAGTTTCTGATACAGGCATTGGGATAGAGACAGAAATGCTTGAGGAGGTCTTTGAAAGTTATACCCAGGCCACAGCTGATACAACAAGAAAATACGGCGGAACAGGTCTGGGATTGGCAATATGCAAACGTCTCGTTGATCTGCAGGGCGGAAAAATCAGTGTAATAAGTGAACCCGGAAAGGGCTCGGAATTCATATTCTCAATCGAATATATCCTTCCACTGGCAGATACGCGGGCTGCTGATCATAGCGCGGCAGATACCATGAAAGGCCTTACAGGAAAAAGAATCCTGGTGGCCGAGGATAACAAGATCAACTTCTTTGTTGCAAACAAGTTCCTGGAGAGCTGGGGTGTTATTGTCACCCATGTCGAGAACGGAAGCCTGGCACTTGATGAGGTGAATAAAAATGAATATGACCTCATCATTATGGATCTGCATATGCCTGTGATGGATGGCATAGAGGCAACCCGGATCATACGAAACTCTGAGGATAAAAAGATAAGCCAGATACCTATTGTCGCACTGACGGCTGCAGTCATGTCAGAGTCTCATGATAAGATAGAAAATCTTGCCATCAATGATTATGTGCTTAAACCATTCAAGCCCAAGGATCTGTACGACAGGCTACTGAAACACGTCAGATAGCCCGTTGACAGCTACCTGATACAGTGTCTGCTCAGGTATTGTGTTGCATTCTTTTCTCCAAGAGACCTTGCCTTCCGCAGGTAGTAGCACGCATCATCTTCTCTCCCGCAGTTAATGAGGGCAACTCCCAGATTAAGATTGACGGTGGCACTGTTGGGATCCAGGTCAAGGCTCATCGTATAATCTTCCACCGCCATGGTCCATGACCTTGCCGCCAGCCAGGCGTCTCCCCGCAGGCTGAAGGCCGTTGCCTTACCCGGGTGCCTGTCAATGTTGATGTTCAGATACGGAAGTGCTTCAAATATCGCCCCCTCTTCTGCATAAGTCCTGCCAAGGAGGCCGAGCGCCTCAAAACTATCAGGTTCAATCTCGAGATACTTTTTAATATCATCCTTTGCAGGATTGCGGTCTCCGGCTTTCAGGAGCATCTCAGCCCTGCGGAGAAAGATTACGGCATCAGGATATTCAGATGAGATAAGTCTGCCGTAAAGAAGAGCCGAACTATAATAATCACCCTCTCCGGCCCTCGCCTCAGCAAGGGCAAGAACATATTCCGGCGGTGCATCGAGGCTGGTTGTCAACGGTGACAACAGGGCTGAGGCCTCCCGGTACTGACCCCTGGCTGACAAAACACGCGCCTTACAGAAGTCTGTGACCGGCATGCCGGCATATGAAGATGACAGTTCATCGAGAGCCTCCCCGGCAAGATCAAGTCTTCCGCTCCTGAGATAAAGATCTATCTCCCATTTCTTTCTCTCGAACCCTTTATACCAGTCTTTCTTCCAGAGGCTCCTCCACTCCGCAGAAGACATTATTGAAGAAAAGGCGTCGTCAAGCATTATTTCAGGCTCACTCTTTTTGAATGGCGTCTTCAGATGGGCTTCCAGATAAGAAGTTGCCGCCAGAGCATCGCCACCTGCTGCTGCACATTTTGCCAGCCCGTACAGACCGGCACCCTGTTTCAGATTCTCTGCAGCCATAAAATCACTCTTCGCAAGAGCCACATTTTGCATCTTAAGCTGAATGTCTCCCCTTAAAAGCAACAGATCAGCATCAGGCGCAGCGCTGATTACTGATGAAAGAGTAGCCAGCGCTTCCTTGCCCTCTCCCCTTTCTGACAATGCCCTGGCCCTGAGCAGCGACTCATACCTCACCTGCCCTGCAACAAGCTGGGATGAGATAATTAAGATCAGCAGAACAACTCTCTTCTTCATTCTGTTCTATTTTTTCCCTTCAATTACGCCCGGACCGGCTCCCTTTTCAGTAATGACGTGAACAAAGCCGTTGAGATGGAATTGCACAGTCTCTGATATCCTTCGCTCAAATACTTCACAGTCATAATAATATACTCCCGAGGCTACTATCCTGCCTTTGTATGTTCCGTCCCAGTTGATTTTCGGCTCCTGCGTGCTGAAGATGAGCACCCCTCCCCTGTTGAAAAGCCTGAACTCAACCTTTTCAACCAGTGATGTGGTCTTGGCCACCAGGAAATCATTGACATCATCACCATTAGGTGTAAATACATTGGGTATCTCATAGAAATTGCATGAATCAACACAGATCATTGCGGAGGTGTCGCTTTCAAGGCCATTGGCATCAAAAGCCAATATTGCATAGCAGCCGGCAACATAATCAGGAAGATTATGAATATACTTCTTAACGGACCTGTCATTTATCGTAGTGAGCAGTTCGAGATTCTCCTCTGGGGTCTGCTTATAAAACAATTTGTAGCCGGCAACGTCTGCATAACATACAGGATCTGTAATTTCCCACCGGACTGTATTGTACAGGCTGTCACACTGTGATGATACAGTCAGCTCAGGAATACATGGTGGCTCATTATCAACGGCCGTGACGCAGGTACGCTGAGAATAATTAATAAGATCTTTGGGAGCATCGACCCTCTGGTATGCTCCCGTCGAGACTACATAATAGCAGTACTCTGTCCCGTTTACAAGGTTTTCATCGATAAACGTGAGCTGATTGGTGCTCCCGATGAGCTGCCATGCCGTTCCGTCAAACCGGTAATAATCGTAATTGGTATTGATCCATGGAACATTACGGCTCAGAGTGAACCTGACCTTCCGGTCTCCCGGGGCTGCCGTAAGATACAGGGAAGAGGCTACTCCCGGGTCACCGATCAGAAACCTGTTTCCGGTCTCATTATTATAAAGCTCCAATTTATATATATATCCTCTGTCAACAGTATTTATCAGGGTATCAATTATTACTGTATCATTGAGATCAGCTGTCGGCAGCGTCTTTATCAGCTGATAGTCAGAACCTGCAACCCCGGAAGCACGGTAAATAAGATACTCGTAGGGCCCGTTTGCAGGGATTGTGTCAAGTTGACGCGGTTTCTGCCAGGCAAGCTTCAATGAGCCGGTGGTAGTGTCTGTATTTCTAATCGAGACATTTGTAATCAGCGGTACGCCTGTTATGAGAGATGTCACAATTTCGTTTGAGACCTTGCTCTCTGTGCCATTCGGATATACAGCTACAATCCTGTAGGCATATTCGGTACCTGCTTCAAGACCCTCTCCACCGTTTGTATCAGTAAACGTCGTGGCTCCGGCTCCGGCAATATATCCTGCCCTGACAAATCCAGCCGAAGAAGGTATACCATCGAAACAGGTATCAGCCGCAATCGTTGAAGCACCCTCCCTCCTGTAAATATTGAATCCGGCTATCTCCTGCGTTCCGTAGTTATTCCAATTCAAAACGACGAATTTACCAAGCGGAGAGGCTTGCGTCAGCACAGGCGACGGACCCAGCACCTTTATGGTCATGTTGTCGATGTCGACAAGCTGAAGCTCATGGTTGTTATCTTCTGCCTTTATGATGATATTGTATGGCTGATGCCTTACGCTGTTGTGACACGGCACCCACTGCAGCCGTCCCGTGGTAATCCCGGGGCCTGAACTCAGGGTAGTGAAGGAGGCAGGACACTCCTCAGCAGTGAATATTCCGGAGGTGGCAAAAAGGTTGATTGAATCTCCGTCGACATCGGTAGATACAATATCAACTGAGACTGCCTCCCCTACTTCAACACAGAGGTTGGGCAAGGGCGATGTAACAGGGGGTTTGTTATCAGTCTCATATACCTCAATCTGCATGTCCCTGACAACAATTCCTATCTTTATCCCGGCACGCCATTCCTGTATCTCTATGGCAACATTGTAGGCACCTACCCTTGTCGGCGCATCCCAGACGAGATCGCCGGTGATTGAATCTACGTAGAATTTATTTGAAGCAGGCGGGAGCGAGTAATCAGTTATTGGCTTGCCATCTTCTTTCGTACAAACGGTCAGCTTATATGACAGGCTGTCTCCGTCAGGGTCAAAGGCAGCAGGGTTATGAATGAAAATCTGGCCAAGGGCCGCCTTGTCATACGGCGGATTGAGCAATACGGGAGTGCTGTTGCGCCCGAGACTGTTATTGACAATAAGAATAGTGGAAATCGAAAAGACAACATTGACGGAGTTAGGAATATTCTGTATTCCCAGGTTGCGGTTGGGATCCTGTACCACAATCTTGTAAATACCCGGGCCCGGAAAGGTGTGCTGGCTTATGTAAACATTCTTTTTGTAATTGTTTGGCAGGAATGTCTCAGAGATCCTTGAAACAGTTGTTATTGAATTGTCACCCCATTCAACATCGAGTGAAGGCCGGTCAGCCAGGCTCAGCGTATAGGTGAACGTGGTTACGGTCACCCTGAAGGTGAGCTCTGACAGCTGCTCATATGTTATCTCTCCTGCCCTGTTATGGGTGGCAAAGGCAGATGAGATGAACAATAAAAAAAAACAGGCTATTGTGGTTATCTTCCTTACCATTTCAAATACTTTTCATTTGACAAAATAGCTCTTTAATGTATCTGAGACTGTAAACCTGTATCCGTCCTCAACGGAGCCGTACCTGAAGAGCAGCATGTTAGCCTGGTCATAATAGAGCCGTGTCATAATACGGTTAACAACAGTTACATCCCGTACTGACTTTCCTCCATTTGCCTCCAGGCTGAACCTGTGCTCCAGTCCGTCACTTTCCGAATTCAATAATTTCATCTCCAGCCTCTTCCCGTTCTCCAAAATCAACAGCCTGTCACACAGATATTTACAATACCTCTCATTCCCCTCTCCGGTGATTGCTTCTCCTTCCGAACTGCCAAGGCAAATATCAGCCTCAAGGTCATCAGAATATACTTTAACAAATATTGAATAAATCCTGTTCGCATTGTCATATTCAATACCTGTCAGTGAGACATGCACCGGATGCAGGAAAGTCATTATGGCGAGGAACAATAATTTCATACCGGCAATAGTACAGATACAGCAAAAATCAAGCCATGAGGTCACTTTTTCCTATCATAACCCTCTCCTTAAGATATTCCACCGTTCCCACCTCGATGAAAGAGAAACCGGAGCCTCTTGAGAAGTTCCCAGCAAGAAGTACGAGTATATCATTGTCTTTCAGCACATGTCTTTTAAGGAGATCCTTAAGTGAAGTCCGGATGAATTCATCAACTGATTCTTTCTTCTCAATAAATACCGGTATCACTCCGTAAGACAATGCCAGCTCCCTCATAGTACGGTATGTATAACACTGTGCCACCACAGGGTTCACACCGCGGTATGCAGCCATATTCCTGATTGCTGTCCCCTTTACTGTGTCAGCAAGGATAGCCCTGGCGTTGACTCTTATTGAGGTTTTTACGGCAACCTTTGCCAGGTATGCTGATACCTCGCCGCTGAGTGAGCCTGCCGGCATCTCAAGGTATTTTTCCTTCTCCATCTCGACCTCACCTGCAATTCTGGCCATTGTCTTCACTGACTCAACGGGGAATTTGCCTGATGCCGTTTCGCCGCTGAGCATAAGTGCATCAGTCTGACTGTAAACTGCATTGGCCACGTCACTCACCTCGGCTCTTGTCGGCCTCGGGTTGGTTATCATTGAATGAAGCATCTGTGTGGCTACAATTACAGGTTTACGCCGCTCAATACATTTTGAAATGATCATACGCTGGATGCCGGGGATCCTCTCAAAAGGCACCTCAATGGCCAGATCACCTCTGGCAACCATTATTCCGTATGAATGGTCCATAATCTCCTCAAGGTTATCAACACCCTGCTGATTCTCAATCTTAGCTATGATCTTTATCTGGCTTTCGAGGCCGTCAAGGACCTTCTGAACAGCCATGATATCTTGCTTTGATCTTACGAATGAATGCGCAATGAATTCAATGTCAAGCTTCACAGCCAGGTCAATGAATATCAGATCACGCTGACTTACCGAAGGAAGGTTTATCCTTACCTGCGGAATATTTACGGTCTTTCTTGATCCAAGGGTGCCGTCATTCTCAATTGAACCCTCCAGTATATCGCCTTTTCTTCCTGTGATCTTTATTTCGAGCTCACCGTCATCAATCAGTATAACTGCCCCTGAAGGTACCTGCCCTGCAATATCACCATAATTAACATTTATGACAGAGGCTGTCGTTTTTTCGTCGCTGTTGCCGGCAATTATGATCTTCTGGCCCTTAAGGAATTTTATTGGTTCGTCACATATTGTGGTTCTTATCTCAGGTCCCTTGGTATCAAGCAGAACAGCAATCTTATCCGAAACACTTCTGGTATTGTTTACTATTTTTATCACCCCTTCCGGTGAGAGGTGGGCAGAGTTTATCCTTACGACATCCATCCCTGCTTCATGCAGTGTCCTGAGAAAATCCGGCTCGCAGTTCTTGTCAGAAATGGTTGCTACGATCTTTGTCCGCTTTTTGATGAAACCTTGTGCCATGCCTTGTTTTATTTAACTGATAATTTGATAATTGCCTCCACAGCAAGCCTGTACCCATCGAGCCCCAGTCCCATGATTGTTCCCCGGCAATATCGCCCTGTTATGCTTGTATGCCGGAATTCCTCCCTTGAAAGCAGGTTTGAGATGTGAACCTCAATTACTGGAACACTGACAGCTGCAATGGCATCTGCTATTGCTACCGAGGTATGGGTATATCCTCCCGGGTTGATTATGATTCCTTCGCTTTTTTTCCCGGCTTCCTGGATCATGCTGACAATTTCCCCTTCAATGTTTGACTGCGAATAAACGAATGAGGTGCCCGGAAAAAGAGATTCCAGTTCCCTGATGTATTCACTGAATCCTGTGCTGCCGTAAATCTCCGGCTGTCTTATGCCGAGGAGGTTCAGGTTCGGCCCGTTTATTATCTCAATTCTCATTTTTACACTCTTTTGTCTTTCGCCTTGCTGCTCTTTAGGGTGACATACCACCCCCCGTCCCGATGAATCGGGACGGACCCCTCCTCACTCAGGAGGGGAAATTATTGTCCAATTCAATTTCTCTTGCCCCTTACTCCTTACTCCTTGCTCCTTGCTCCTTGCTCCTTGTTCCCTGTTCCTTGTTCCTTGTTCCTTGTTCCTTGTTCCTTGTTCCCTGTTCCTTGCTCCTTGCTCCT
>JAKEGI010000104.1 GCA_022615595.1 Bacteroidales bacterium
GAAAATAGTAAAGAAGACCCATCAACCCCATAAATGCTGCAGCGACTCCAAAAGCACCGTACTTGAACAAATCCCCCGGATCAAAGGGGAAATGATCGAAATCCATTTTGTCAAGCTTGAAATCCACATTGAAGAATGACATCGGCGTTACGAGAATTCCGAGAATGATAACAACCAGGAAGAGCCTCAGAAAATTGTCAGTCATGACCTTCCATCCGGTGCCGTAGGCTGACCGGAAGCCGGGAATGAGACGATAAGTTTTTTGTGTTTCCATTTTTTTTGCTTTTTACTGTTCAGAAAAAAATCATTTGATGAAACAAATCTACGGGCAACTCCTTGGATGGATTTCATACCTTAGTAGTGATTTTTTAAATTCCTACTTTAGTATGTTAGGTAATACTATTGTAGTGACTGATTATCAACATTTTTGCATAAAAACCGGGATGAAGGTTATCATACTTGTAATATTTATTTTTTGCGCGGCACTGGCTTCAGGCAGCATTTTGCTTGCCTCACGGCTTCTCAGGGAGCATCCTGTCGCGCTCATGAGGTCACTGTTTTATCACATCATTTTCATATTTGCCTTCGGGTTCTACGGTGTATGGGGACAATTTATCATTGTGACGGTCGCAGGCAGCCAGCTTACCCCTGACCTGCTCTCGACAGTCTCTGTAGTATCACTGCTTATGGGAATGCCTTTCCTGGTCTTCGGATGGATGATGCTTCTGCGGTTTGGTTCAGAAAATGCAGGGTACCGGTTCGGCAATTACCTTGTAGTCCTGTTCCTTCTGTTCAATTTCGGGCTGTTAGCCGCGCTGGGCTTCGCCACCCGCGACATGGAGTACAGTGAAGGGCTGCCCCTGATAAAATACTATTACAGCGGATCTGTGGTGCTGTTTTCACTAATAACTGCGTGGCTGCTTGTCTCAGGGAGAGCACCTGACCCTGGTAAGAAAGACAGGCGTATTCTGGCGGCGATTATAGCCGGAGGTGCCCTGTCACAGTCCGTGGTGCTGCTTCTCCTGCCACATTCGGTCTGGATGGCACTTGCCTTCGTCTTCCTCCTTTTTGCCATTACGGCAATGTTGCCTGTTTACATGACCTACCAGGCTGACCTGAAGACATATCAGGATGAAGATCAGGGCCATCAGCAGGCAAACCTTGATGAGTTCTGCAGGAAACATGAGATATCACCCAGGGAGGCAGACATTATAAGGGAGATATGTAACGGGCTCAGCAACCAGGAGATAGCCGACAGGCTTTTTATCAGCCTGCAGACTGTAAAGGATCATACATCACGTATCTATTCAAAAACAGGTGTGAAAAACAGGATGCAGCTTATGACAATGGTACGGAGACTCATTCAGTTGCAAGACGCTCAGGCAGAGATTTAAATCCCGGAAGATCATGCAGCATATTCCCCGGCCTGAAGATCCGGTAAGCATCAGGCCATACTTTTGAAAGATACCTCTCCTGCTTATCCCTGATAACAATAGCCAGTTCATCCATAACAGGATCATTATCAGGTTGGTAGCTATATCCTGTCTGCTCCCTGATCTGTGCCAGGTCATTGAATTTGCCCAGGTTCTGTGTAAGGGAGTCAAGCTTTTTCTCAAGGGCCTTAATTGCGGAGAGATTGAGAGGGCGGAAGAACCAGAGCTGGTAGAGAAATGTCTTTGACTTTTTTCTGAACTCATGAATCAGTGACTGTTTCGGGTTATTCCTGCAGTCAAGATATGCCCTCGCGGCAATCAGATAGTTCCTTTCAAGCCCACCTGAGAGCAGCTTAAGGTCAGTATTATCGAGTGTCAGAAACCGTACCCTGTAGAGTGCCCTTGTCAGCTGTGTCCCGATGGTCTTTATATATGAGCTCTTCTCTGCCGCTTTCTCCCATGATGAATAGGGCTTGCGGAGCATCTCCCTCACCTTCTCATTATCCTTCAGCTTGCTGAAAAGCTCCGGGTTCTCCTTCCTGAGCTCCCTGACTGTCTTGCGCAGAACGGAGGTCTCACGCCATGAACTGAGCATGCGTCCCACCTCCCTTCCGGCGATATATTCACGGTTGTATGAGACCTCATCAATCAACGGTCTGATAAGCCTGACCGTTGCCCTCTGCCTCTTCATCAGCACCCTTATATCATGAATGGCATCGTCATCCGGAAACGGCGACCGGCCCAGCAAGGCGAGCGCCTCCCTGAGGTAACCTGTAAGTGCAGGCTTAATTTCTTTAAGTACTAATGGGTCTGTTTCCATGACATCAATTCCGGCAGGCACCCGATAAAGTTACACATTTGTAACAAATTTGCCGGCACTGCCGCTGCAACTTTGATTAATTTTGTCACAAGTAATTCGGCTGCAATGAATTGCTAATGAGCAATGATTTTGATACATTTGAAATCAATTGTACAGGATATATTCACAGCACGAAATGAGCAAGAAGAGAGTACCCCAGAAGATTGGCATTTTGACCGCCGGAGGCGATTGTCCGGGGATAAACGCCGCGATAAGGGGAGTAGGCAAAACAGCGATCGTAAAGTACGGGATGAAGGTGATAGGTATCAGCGACGGTTTTTCCGGCCTGATACACAAGGAGTACATGGAGCTGACAGAGAGCAGCCTGTCAGGCATACTTACGCTCGGAGGGACGATTCTTGGCACATCGAGAGAAAAGCCCTTTAAAAGTGACGGCAAGCCCAAAAACGAGCTCCGAAAGCCTATACTTATAAAGGAACATTATGAACAACTCGGGCTTGACTGCCTCGTGTGCATTGGGGGTAACGGAACGATGAAGACAGCGTACATGCTGTCGCAGAATGGGCTTAACGTCGTCGGCATTCCCAAGACAATCGACAATGATATCTGGGGCACTGATATAACATTCGGATTTGATTCGGCGGTAAATATTGCGACGGAGGCAATAGACAGGCTGCACTCCACCGCCAACTCGCACAAACGCATAATGGTAATCGAACTCATGGGTCATAATGCAGGATGGCTCGCTCTCTATTCAGGCATGGCCGGCGGAGGTGACGTCATCCTTATACCCGAGATAGCTTATGATAAAGATGTAATCATGAAATACCTCACAAAAAGAGCCAATGACAACAAACCCTATTCCATCGTTGTTGTTGCAGAGGGTATCAATATTCCTGAAAACGAGGAGTCGCCGGGAAGATATTTCGCCCGGGAGATACAAAGGATTACCGGATTGGAAACGAGGGAGACAGTGCTGGGATACATACAGAGAGGAGGAACGCCGTCACCGATGGACAGGGTCCTTGCTTCAAGGTTCGGGGCCGCTGCAGCCAACCTGATTGCCCGGGGAAAATACGGAAAGATGGTTGCACACCGGAACGGATCAATATCCTCAATTGACCTCTCCGAGGTCGCCGGCAAGGTCAAGCTGGTGGAGGCTGATGAC
>JAKEGI010000003.1 GCA_022615595.1 Bacteroidales bacterium
AAGAATATTCAACTTCCTGATAGGAGGATTCTATATCCTGATCGTGCCGCTGGCCGGGCTGACAGGTGTAACTGTTGTGACAGCCGGCTACCTGCTCTGGCGAAAAAAATACAGGAATCCGGCAAAGAAGAGGGGTAAACAATAATCTTCGCCGTTACTGTTTTTTTGACCAACTTTGCAGTATCCCTTAATGATGATTGCTATCGGGGAAAACCATCAGATATGAGAACCGGTCAAATGAACAAAAATGAATCTGCCCTGGAGGTCAGGGAAGAGATCATCCTGATGTCATTCCTGCTTCAGAATCTGAAACATAAAAGCCGGGATAATGTCAAGTCACTCCTGCGCAATAAGAAGATACTGGTTAACGAACAGATTGTCACCCAGTTCAATCACCCCCTCAGGGCCGGTGACAGGGTCGAAATCAGATGGGAGGCGGCGGCTGAGGGAAGCATCAGCCGCAATATGAGCATCCTTTATGAAGATGATCATCTGATTGTCATCGATAAGCATGCCGGCTTGCTTACAATTGCCACCGACAAGGAGAAGGACAGAACTGCCTACACAATGCTTAGCTCTCACGTCAAGCTGCAGAACCCTGCAAACAGGATCTTCATCGTTCACCGGCTTGACCGTGACACATCCGGGGTGATGATGTTCGCCAAAAGTGAAAAGGTGCAGTCACTAATGCAGAGTGAATGGAAGGATAGGGTGAAGGAGCGTACGTATATTGCGGTTGTGGAGGGCAAGGTAGAAGAGCCTGAAGGCAGGATAAGTTCCTATATCTATGAGAGCAAGTCGCTTGTGATGCATTCAGTCCAGAATCCAGAAAAGGGTGATCTTGCTGTAACACGATTCAGAACAATAAAAAGCAACAAAGACTATTCGCTTCTGGAAGTTACCCTGGAAACGGGTAAAAAGAACCAGATCAGGATACATATGCAGGAGATCGGTCACCCTGTTGCAGGCGACAGGAAGTACGGGGCTTCAGGTAATCCTATCGGCCGGCTGGGGCTGCATGCAAGTGTTCTGGCCTTTGTCCACCCGGTCACAGGTAAGGATATGCACTTTGAGCTGAAGGCCCCGGCTAAGTTCCGAAGGCTTTGCTGACCCTCAGAAGGGCCAGAAATTATTATCATACCAGACCTGCTCACGCAGATCCTTATCGATTCTCATAAGCCATTTATGGTGGCCCCTCTCCCACTCGGCAAGCATGCTGTATGTCTCCCTCTCGTTATCGTCAGTCGCACTCTCGGCACGACTGGCATAAAGGTTCACTGCCCTGGTCTCAAAATCCATGGCTGCACCGATAGCTGCGGCTTCAAAGCTTGCCGCACCGATCTGCTTCTTCATTTCAGATGACAGAACCTGCATGGCAACCTCCTCAGACGGGTCTTCGGTGTGCGGAGCGTTTGCCGTAAAGGCATTGTGCTTCTGATAATGCCTGTACTGCTTAGAGAGGAAGGCAATATGCTGGTCTTCCTCCTCGGCCATCATTGAGAAGACCTTCCTGACAGCGTCGCTGGCAGTCCCGGCGGCGATCTTTGAGTAAAAGGCCTTGCCTCTCTGCTCCAGCAGAATAGCTTCCTTCAGAATATCTTCTGTGCTCTTTCTTTCCATGTTCGATTATTTTATCAGGTTATTTTGCTGCTTACTATCCAATAACAATACACGATGCTGTTTGTTCTGGCACAAATAATACCGGGGCTAGAATGACTGCATCTCGTACAGCTTCCTGTATATTCCGTTACCTATGGTGACAAGGTCATCATGCTTTCCCGCCTCGACGATCTGTCCGTCTTCAATAACAACTATAAGATCGGCATGCTGAACGGTTGAAAGCCTGTGGGCGATAATTACCGATGTTCTGTTTTCCATGAGTCTTTCCATGGCATCCTGAACCAGTCGTTCCGACTCTGTATCGAGTGCCGAGGTAGCCTCATCAAGTATCAGGACAGGCGGATTGGCCATCACGGCCCGGGCGATGCTGATCCGCTGGCGCTGCCCGCCGCTGAGCTTGTTCCCTCCCTCTCCCACCATGCTCTCATAGCCCTCTTCGGTGCTAATCACAAAACTGTGAGCATTGGCTATCTCAGCTGCTCGAATTACTCCCTCACTGTCAGCTGAATCAACCCCGAATGAGATATTTTTACTGAAGGTATCATTGAACAGTATGGCCTGCTGGCTGACAATACCCATCAGGTGGCGCAGGTCCTTTATCGCTACATCCCTTAAATCTATTCCGTCAATCAGAACAGCACCCCTGTCAGGATCGATGAATCTCGGAATGAGGTCTGCAAGGGTAGATTTGCCTCCTCCTGACCGTCCGACAATAGCTACAGTCTGGCCCTTCTTTATGGTGAGATTGATATCTTTCAGCACAGGCTCACTGTTATATGCAAACCAGACGTTCCTGAACTCAATGCTCTCCCTGAACCCTGTCAACCTTATGGCATCAGGCTTCTCGGTTATCGTCTCCTCCGCCTCCAGCACCTGGTTAATCCTATCTATCGAGGCCATTCCTTTCTGAATGTTGAACCACGCCTGCGAGATTGCTTTGGCGGGATGTATTATCTGCGAGAATACCACTACAAATGCAATCAGCCTGTCAGGCGACATGTTCCCGGTGCCCTTGAGGGCAAGAGACCCGCCGTAATAGACCAGGACCAGGAGAACAAGGGTCGATAGGAACTCGCTGACAGGATGAGCCAGGTAGGCCTTGCGCACCACCCTTCGAAAGATCTTCGTGTATCTCTCATTGGCCTCCCCGAACTGTTCTGACATCTTGTGTTCAGCATTGAAGCCCTTGATGATGCGAAGACCCGACAGTGTCTCCTCAAGCACTGACAGCAGCCTGCCCAGGTTTTGCTGTCCCTTGAAGGAGGAGCTCTTGAGCGAGCGGCTGATCCTGGCAACCAGCCATGCACTGACCGGAAGAAGAAGGAAGGCAAAAAGTGTCAGCTGTGGGCTATTGATGATAAGATAAGCTATGAATATCAGGACGGTGAAGGGATCACGGAACATAAAGGAGAGAGATGATACCACTGAAATCTCTATCTCCTGGACATCATTTGACATCCTTGTCATAATGTCGCCCTTCCGGGCCTCGGAGAAGAAGGAGAGCGGAAGCCTGAGGACTTTCGCGTACAGCTTCTTCCGTACATCTCTCACCGTCCCTGACCTTATGCCTGCCATGCAGTTGTTGGCGAGAAAGACCAGGAGATTCTTCATGAAGCTTGTAAAGGCAAATATGATCAGCACAAAAATCAGCGTCCGCGTTGCGCCATACTGTGCAATTGAACCTGAGAATAGCCAGCTGGTATAATTCTTGATCCATTCGGCAGAAAAGCTGAATGCCCCTGGGTCAGGAGCCGGTTCAACCCTGTTGAACAGAATCTGCAGAAAAGGTATTACAAGGGTGAAGGTGAACAGTGCAAAGAAAGCACTGAGGACATTATATAATATATTCTTAAGGGCCAGCCACTTATAAGGCTTAAGATATTGAAAAAGGATTCTGAGGCTCTTCATTTCATTATCTTCAGAACCCGGTGTAATTGAATGGTGTGACCGCCCTCATCTCCTCCTTCACCGCTTCTCCTATTTCAAGATTATCAATGAAATTACGGATAGTCGCGGCTGTTATCTTCTCATTTGTCCTTGTCAGCTCCATGAGCGCCTCGTATGGCTTTGGAAATCCTTCCCTGCGCAGGATGGTCTGCAATGCCTCAGCAACCACCACCCAGTTATCATCCAGGTCTGCCCTTATCTTTTCATGGTTTACTTTTAGCTTTGACAGTCCCTTTATCACAGATTTCCAGGCAATAAGGGTATGAGCCACTGCCACTCCTGTGTTTCGAATGACAGTAGAGTCAGTCAGGTCACGTTGCAGCCTTGATACAGGCAGTTTTGCCGAGAGGTGGCCGAGAAGGGCATTGGCTACTCCGAGATTTCCCTCTCCGTTCTCGAAGTCTATCGGGTTGACCTTGTGAGGCATGGCCGATGAGCCTATCTCACCTCTTACAATGGTCTGCCTGAAGTATTCAAGTGATATATATGACCAAAAATCCCTTGAGAGGTCAACCAGGATGGTGTTTATTCTCGAGATTGTGTCAAACAACCCTGCCAGTCCGTCATAATGTTCAATCTGGGTGGTTGTCTGCTGCCTCTGCAGGCCCAGGTTCTCACTTAGCAGCCTGTTTGCGAAGCTGACCCAGTCTGTTTGGGGATAAGCGACTTTGTGAGCGTTCAGGTTACCGGTTGCTCCGCCGAATTTGCCACTGTAGATGGTCCCTTCGAGACCGGACAGCTGTAAATCAAGTCTCTCCCTGAAGACGGCAATCTCCTTACCCAGCCTGGTAGGTGTTGCCGGCTGACCGTGGGTGCGCGCAAGCATCGGAACAGCTGCCCACTCATCTGCCATCCCTCCCAGGGTATCACGCAGCGAGACAAGCAGAGGCACCAGGACCTCTTTTACTGAATCCCTTATAGCCATTGGGAAAGCAGTGTTATTGATATCCTGTGACGTTAACCCGAAATGGACAAACTCAGACCACTGGTTCAGTCCCAGACCGCTTACTTTATCTTTTACAAAGTATTCAACGGCTTTGACATCATGATTTGTAACAGCTTCAGTTGCTTTTATCTGTTCTGCATCTTTTTCTGTGAACTCTGTGTAAACAGCCCGCAGAGCCTTTTCCGTGCCTCCGGGGAAACCGGCGAACTGATCAAGTCCGGCATGTGAAAGAGCAATGAAGTATTCTATCTCTGTCAGCACGCGGTATCGCATCAGGCCAAATTCTGAATAGAAGGGTATCAGTTCCGTTACTTTTTCTCCGTAACGTCCATCAACAGGTGAAATTGCCTTTAAACGGTCCATATCATGAGCTCCTCAGGAGGATTATTTCATGGCATTAAAAAACAAAAATACTATTTTGTACTGGTGTAAAAAAATTGAACCTTTGTAATTCTTCCTTACGGCATGGAAGCGCAATGAAAAAGATCAGGGTCTCAGCAGTCAAATATATCAACAGCTATCCCTTCATGATAGGCCTGCGTGACGGCGAAGTAGCCTCCATGATAGACCTTGAGGTATGTCACCCCTCTGAATGTGCTGACAGGCTTCTGTCTGGTCAGTCGGACATAGGGCTCATACCTGTTGCCATGATAGCTTCAATGAAGGAATACCATATTATCAGCGACTACTGCCTGAGCACTCCCGGCGAGGTGCGTACCGTCCTGCTCGTCAGCAACACTCCGTTTGATGAAATAAGTAAGGTCTTCCTCGACTACCGCTCAAGGAGTTCGGTGACACTCTGCAGGATCCTTGCGGCGAAAGCATGGAAAAGGGAGTTTGAATGGCTGCCCGCACCCGAAGCTTTTAATATCACTGCGATGACCCAGGGTGAGGCAGCTGTCATGATAGGCGACCGTTGTTTCGAGTATTCCAGATACTTCTCCCACAAGATTGACCTCGGACTGGAGTGGAGAAAATTCACCGGGCTTCCCTTTGTGTTTGCATGCTGGGTCTCATCTGTGCAGCTTCCTGAAGAGTTTATCACACTCTTCAACAAGGCTCTCAGAGAGGGCATAGAAAGGAAGAATGAGGCGGTGGCGCTCCTGAAAGATGACGCTGTGGCCACCCCCACAGAGGTGATAGATTACCTGAACAATAATATTGACTTCCACCTCGATGACTCAAAGAGAGAGGCACTGTCAAGATTTATCGGCTATATTAATGAACTAAAATTACTCCCATGAATAATCTGCTTTCATCACTTATACTGATTGTTATAATTTCACTCCACCCTTCCGGAAGTGCCATTGCCCGGGATGCCTCTGACACTACCACACTGGTTTATCTCTGCAAGATAGACAAGATGATAGCCGCCCCTCTGTGGCGGAGTGTAAAAAAGAGCTTTGACGAGGCTGACAGCCTTAATGCTGACTTCATCCTGATACATATGAACACCTATGGAGGCCAGGTGGATATAGCAGACTCAATCCGTACCCTGATTCTCAACTTTCACATTCCTGTGATGGTTTACATTGACAATCAGGCCATTTCGGCAGGTGCTCTCATTTCTATGGCAGCCGATAGCATCTATATGAGACCCGGCGGAAGCATTGGCGCTGCAACGGTGGTTGACCAGACAGGACAGAAGATGCCCGATAAATACCAGTCGTTCATGAGGGGAATGATGAGGGCAACTGCCGAGGCTCACGGTAAAAAGCCGGTGGTAAAGGATGGCGATACCACATGGGTATGGCACCGCGACCCTGAGATAGCGCAGGCAATGGTAGACCCTTCAATTGTCATCGAAGGTATTGTTGACACGGGACAGGTGCTTACCCTTACAACGCTGGAAGCCATGAAATACGGATTCTGCGAAGGTGAAGCCTCTACAATAGACGAAGCCCTGGCCAACGCAGGAATAGAAGAATACACCTTGAGAGAACTAAAGCTTACAAGTGTTGACAGGGTCATAATGTTCCTGGTGCATCCGGTGGTGTCAGGCATACTTATCATGCTGATAATCGGAGGGCTCTATTTTGAGCTGCAGTCACCGGGCATCGGGTTCCCGCTTGCCGCATCAATCACCGCTGCACTGCTTTATTTTGCACCCCTCTATCTCGAAGGGATGGCGGAAAACTGGCACCTGGTGGTATTTATCATCGGGATAATCCTTGTAATGGTAGAGATATTTGCCCTACCGGGCTTCGGTGTTACAGGGGTACTCGGTATCGTGGGAA
This sequence comes from Bacteroidales bacterium, assembly GCA_022615595.1. Classification (GTDB taxonomy): domain Bacteria; phylum Bacteroidota; class Bacteroidia; order Bacteroidales; family VadinHA17; genus SR-FBR-E99. Next base: position 6,751 of record JAKEGI010000003.1, read on the forward strand.
TTGTCACCGGCCTGGTCTTCGTAATGATTGACAAGATAGTATTCCGCTTCGGTCCGTCCGGTGACGGTGTCAGGGAGGTCATTACCGCCTTCAGTGTGGTAAGCATATCGATGCTTGCGTCGTTCCTGCTGTCACTGTGGCTCTCCAGAAAGCTCTTCTCCCCAAACCGTCTCTTCGGCAGCCTGGCGCTCGAGACCGCCCAAAACAGGTCTGACGGCTATGTCAGCTTTGACACTGAGAAACAGAAATCGCTCATTGGCAAGACAGGTACCGCCCATACTGTGCTGCGCCCCTCGGGCAAGATACTCGTCGACGGTGATGTTTACCCGGCTGTGGCAGAGACTGGGTTTATCACCAGGGGAACACCCATCGTAGTCCGCAGGGAAGAACAGGGACAGCTGTATGTTGTTGAAGCAGGCAAGACCGAATAAGCTCAGAATATGATTATCAGGCCCTACAGGAAAGGTGACTTTGCAGCCATTATGAACCTGTGGACAGCTACCGGGCTGGGCAGGCCCGAGAGAGGTGATGATGAGACAACAGTGGAGCGTAGCATTGAGATAGGCGGAGAGATGCTGGTAATGTGCGATGAGTCAGACAGTGACAGGATTATCGGAACCTCATGGACCACCTTTGACGGCAGACGGTTGCACCTGCACCACTTCGGCATAGATCCTCTCCACCAGGGCAAAGGCCTGGCAAAAGACCTTCTCAGGAAAGCACTGAAATTTGTAAAGGAAAAACGATGCCAGGTTAAGCTGGAGGTCCACCGATCGAACAGGGCCGCTATAAACCTCTATAAAGGAGCAGGCTTTGAATACCTCGGAGATTATGACATATATATCATCAGGGATATTCAAAATATTGAGGTTTAAACTGTTAAAATTACTTTAAAGGCAGTTCCCGATTTTCATTCCTCATAATTTTTTTGTATCTTTGAAGAAATCTATACCATTGTATTATGGCACGTACGATAACATTTTCGCAGCTGAGGAAGATCAAAGACCAGCTTCCTGACGGAAGCATCAAGAGGATTGCAGATGACCTGCACATAAATGAAGAGACCGTCAGGAATTATTTTGGTGGCTGGAATTTTGACCGTGGACAGAGTGCCGGTATCCATATCGAAAAGGGGCCCGAAGGAGGAATAGTCACAATAGAAGACACAACAATACTTGACCTCGCTGAAGGGATGCTGCCACGCTAATTCATATCATACAACATCTTCCGGAAAGCAAAAGTTTCTACTTTTGCTTTTTTCGTTAAATGATGGCCCATCACTATATCTCAGCCGCTGAAAAGAAGCACCGTAGCATGCTGGAACAGGAGAGCCGCGTGATATTTTCCGGAACAGTCATTTCACACTTCAGAAAACTTACATAATGAGAAGAACAATTTTGATCCTGGTACTGCAGCTTATTCTTACGCCATTCATCACAGCACAGGAAAAGAGACCGCTGCCGCAGCTGAGATACGCTGAGAATCACAGTCTCACATGGGAAGAGGCTATAAGCTATTACCAGATACTTGACGAGGCATATCCCGAAGCAAAACTGATGGAAATGGGTATGACAGATGCCGGAAGGCCTCTTCACCTCTTTGTCATTTCTCCTGAAAGGGAATTTGATCCGGCGGTTGTACACCGGCAGGGCAAAGCTGTAATACTGATTAACAATGGCATTCATCCCGGTGAACCCGAAGGTATTGACGCCAGCGCCCAGTATGCTGCCGATCTCCTTTCTGACAGGAGGAGGATGAACAGTGAGATTAAAAACTGTGTTATCGCTATCATTCCGGTCTATAACATCGGCGGAGCGCTCACACGCAGCCCCTACTACCGCATTAATCAAAACGGCCCGGATGAAAAGGGAGCCAGGCGGAACACCCGGTATCTCGACCTGAACCGTGACTTTGTCAAACAGGACTCACGTGATGCCAGGGCGTTTGCTGAGATCTACTGCTGGCTTGACCCTGATGTCTTCCTGGACACTCATACAACAAACGGTTCAGACCATCAGTTCACGGTAACTCTTATTGCCACTCAGCCTGAGAAAATGCATCCGGAGATGGAGGAGTTCTTCAGGAACAAGATGCTCCCCGGACTATACTCACGGATGAAGAGCGTTCATAATAATGAGATTGTGCCATACGTACAGTACACTGAGAGGGGCGAGATAAAAGCCATCACAGGCTTTGAGGAACATCCCTACTATTCAACGGGTTACTCGGCACTCTTCAATTCATTCGGTTTCATGACAGAGACGCTTGTCTACAAGCCATATGCAGAACGTGTGAAGGGTACGCTGCAGTTTATTACCGAGCTGGCAAGGTTTACATCCGAGAACCATAAGGAGATGCTTGCCCTCAGAGCGGAGGCTGACCGGCTGACGCTGACAGCCAGGGAATATGTCCTGGACTGGGAGCAGGATACTGCACGCTGGGATCTGCTGACATTCCGCGGATACAGGTGGGAAGAGACAACATTGCCTCTGTCCGGAAGGAAGACCGGAACCTATAACCGCGAAAAACCCTATGTTGATACTATCAGATACTATAACTATTTTAAGCCTGCGCTGACGGTTACCGTACCGGATGCATATATTGTCCCCTTTGCCTGGGAAGAGGTTATTGAGAGGCTGAAGGTCAACGGAGTGGAAATGAGTCAGCTGGGGGCTGATACGACACTGAAAGTGGAGTCAACTTATATCGAGAGCTATGAGCCTGCCAAAAGAGCAACACAGGGGCACTTCTTCAATACCGGTGTCAAGGTCAGGAGAGTGACACAGGAGATAACATACCTCAAGGGTGATTATATCATACCTGTCAACCAGAGAGCAAACAAGTATATTATATATATGCTTGAACCTCAGAGCGAAGCCGGCTTCTTTGCCTGGAACTTCTTCGACTCGTTTCTTGAGGGACAGGACTGGTACTCGGTGTGGGGCTTTGAGAGTCACCTGAAAGAGCTCCTCGATAAGGATCCTGCTTTGAGATCTGCCTTCGAGAAGGCAAAGAAAGAAGATGAGAAGGTGGCTGCTGACCCTGTTGCACAGCTGCAATGGCTCTACCAGAATACCCCTGTATCAGAACTAGAAAAACGTACCAGGCTCTATCCGGTTGGCAGGCTCTTCAAAAGTACAGGTATATGATTTAAAGGCCCTCGACGCCTCACCTGACAAAGAAATCGAGAACTTTCTGACCCTCGAGGAAGGCGGTCAGATTGTCACCTTTTTTTACCGGCCCTACACCTGCCGGCGTACCCGTAAATATCAGGTCTCCAGTCTTAAGTGTGTAAAACCTTGATGCATAGGCTATAATATCCCCGAAGCTGAATATCATCTCCGAACTGTTGCCGGTCTGTCTCCTCACACCATTAACATCAAGATAGAAACTGATGTCAGAGAGGCTCCTGAGCTTCTCCTTGCTAACAAACTCACCCAGCGGTGCCGAACCGTCAAAAGTCTTTGACAGATCCCATGGTTCGCCGGCCAGCGAGAATTTCTTCTGAAGATCGCGCGCGGTGAAATCAATTCCAACGGTGAGGGCATCAAAATACCTGTGAGCAAACCCCTTCTTTATACCCTTGCCAAGTTTGGAAATACGAAGCACTAATTCAGCCTCGAATTGCAGATCATTTGAAAAATCGGGAAGGAAGAAGGGTTTGTTCTTCTTCAGTATCGCTGAATCAGGCTTGAGAAAGATCAGCGGTATCTCCGGTACGGGGTTGTTTAATTCCGCTGCATGTTTCTGATAGTTGCGGCCTACACAAATGATTTTCATATACCTTTTATGCTTTTCCGAACGAACGGAGTTTGATTGCCGTTATCACCTGCTTGGTGTTGAGCGGGAAGTCACCGTTCATCATCCATGAGTAGTATGAAGGTTCTTCCTTAAACACCAGTTCAACAGGCTTACCCTTGTGCTTGCCGAAGTTAAAGACCTCCGCACCCTGTTCGTTGAAGACTATTCTTCCGGCAAGATCTGCATTGTTGTTGAAAGCACTGAATGACGAAAGCTTCTCAATATCATTTTCAAGATCCGGGTAGCGATCGAGCTGGGCCTTAAGTATCTCATAGGTGGCAGCGGCATCGGCCTGGGCACTGTGAGCGTTCTCAAGCTCCCTGTTGCAATAGAACCTGTATGCGGCGCTGAGTGTACGCTGCTCTTTCTTATGGAAGATGACCTGCACATCAACATACCTGTGCTTGGCAGGGTTAAAATCGAAATTTACACGCAGGAACTCTTCGCAGAGTATCGGGATGTCAAATTTCATGGAATTAAAACCTGCCAGGTCACATCCTTCAAGGAAGGAGGCAATTCTTTTCGCAACGTCCTTGAAATGAGGAGCATTGGCAACTTCGGCATCACTGATGCCATGAATGCGTGTTGCTTCCGGTGAAATTGGAATACCGGGGTTGATCCTCATTGTGAGCCACTCCTCTGCTCCTCCGGGGGCGACCTTCAGTGCAGATATTTCTACTATGCGGTCAGTAGCGATGCTCACCCCGGTGGTCTCGAGATCAAGTATGACCAGGGGTTTCTTTAGGTTTAACTCCATTTTTCCGGATGTCAGGCGTTTATCATCATTGGCATGAGAAGCATGAGAAGATCCTCATTCTCATTGGCTGTCTCTGACGGAAGAAATAGCCCTGCCCTTGTTGGGTCAGCAAGCTCGATAAGCACATCCTGTGAAGCTATGTTTGACAGTATCTCTATCAGGAAGACAGATTTGAAACCTATCTCCATATCATCGCCCTCATACTGACACTTATGGCGCTCATATGCCGAGATTGAGAAGTCAACATCCTGTGCTGAGACAGTAATCTGGTTGGGAGTGAACTGCAGCTTCACCAGGTTGCTTGCCTGGTTGGAGAAGACCGAGACCCTGCGAAGAATATTATAGAGCTCGAGCCTGTCTATCCGCACCTTCCTCGGATTGTTTTTCGGGATGACAGAGTTATAGTTGGGATAGTTGCCCTCGACAAGGCGTGAGACAACCTTATAGTCAGAGAGCATGAAGAAGGCGTTCCTGTCGTCAAACTCAACCGAAACCACTCCGCTCTCCCTGGGAAGAATGTTCTTAAGCAGTGATGCAGGCTTCTTGGGCAGGATGAATGAGGCGCTGCTCTCTGCCCTGGCATCGCTTCTCTGATACCTTACCAGCTTATGAGCATCAGACGCCACAAAGGTAAGCTTCTCAGGAGAGGCCTCAACAAGGATCCCTCCCATCACCGGGCGCAACTCATCATCAGCTGTGGCGAACAGGGTCCGTGATATCCCGGAGAGCAGGACATCGGCTGCAATAGTGAAACTGAAACGCTTCTCCTTTTTGATAACGGGCAAAACGGGAAAATCAATCCCATTCTGACCAACCACACTGAAACGGCCGTTCTCAGAGTTGATGACGACTGCGAGTGTGTCGGGATTGATGTCAAAAGTAAGTGGCTGCTCAGAAAACTCTTTCAGCGTATCAAGCAATATTCTGGCCGGCAGGGCTACGGTGCCGCTTCCGGTGACATTATCAAGCTTCATCCTTGTAATAAGCGTTGACTCAAGGTCTGAGGCAGTTATCTCCAGGTCATTTCCAGTGAGGTTGAAGAGAAAATTATCAAGAATTGGAAGGGTATTCTTTGAGCTTATTACCCTGCTGATGGCTTGCAGATGACCCAGTAGTTCTGTGCTTGATACAACAAATTTCATATTGTTTATTTTTAAGTTATTCCGAATT
>JAKEGI010000105.1 GCA_022615595.1 Bacteroidales bacterium
ATTATCTTCTCGATTCCCGTAGCCGATGCTACCCATTTAAGTCTTACAAGATCAAGCAAGGCCAGTGCCGGTTCAGGCATCTGTCCGAACCTGTCCCTGAGCCGCGATGCGAAGCCGGATAGTGCCGTATCATCTTTGATCTCGTTAAGCTCCTTGTATAGTCTGACCCTTTCAGTGATACTTGATACATATTCATCTGGAAACATAATTTCGAGGTCGGTATCAACAGTCACATCACCGGCATATTGTTTCTCCTCAGCAGGTAGATCAGGCTCCGGCTTCCTCTTATCTTTTCTGAATATATCCCCGAACTCCTCCTCCTTCAGTTCGCTGACGGCCTCATCAAGTATCTTCTGATAGGTTTCATATCCCACATCGGCAATGAATCCGCTCTGTTCACCGCCAAGGAGGTTTCCTGCACCTCTGATGTCAAGATCCTGCAGTGCAATGTTGAACCCGCTGCCCAGCTCGTAGTTTTCTTCAATAGCCTTGAGCCTCCTCCTGGCCTCGTGTGTCAGGGTGGAGAATGCCGGTGCAAGGAGATAACAGAAAGCCTTCTTATTCGACCTGCCAACCCGTCCCCTGAGCTGGTGTAATTCGGAGAGGCCGAATGTGTGAGCATCATTGATGAAGATTGTATTGGCATTGGGGATATCCAGACCAGACTCTATTATTGTTGTGGCCAGCAGTACATCGTAATCTCCCCTGATAAAATCGAACATGACGTTTTCTACCTCCTCGCCCTCCATACGGCCATGGACGACAGCAGTTTTTACACCCGGACAGATACGGTTTATTGTATCCTGTACCTCCCTGATGTTCTCTATCCTGTTATTGATGAAGAAGACCTGGCCGTTACGGCTGACTTCATATTCAATACCCTCACGTATTATATCTTCATTGAAGCCGTGTATCTCGGTTATAATGGGCATTCTGTTTGGCGGGGGGGTGGTTATGACTGACAGGTCACGTGCTCCCATCAGCGAGAACTGGAGTGTGCGCGGGATAGGTGTAGCTGTCAGGGTGAGCGTGTCGACACCGGCTTTGAGTTGTTTTAACCTCTCCTTGACCGCCACGCCAAAGCGTTGCTCTTCATCGATTACCAGGAGCCCCAGGTCTTTGAATTTAATCTCTTTACCTGTTATCTTATGTGTTCCGACGATAATATCTATCTCCCCGTCGGCAAGCTGTTTCAGTATCCGCTTCTGTTCGGCCGGTTTGCGGTGTCTGCTGATGTAATCTACCCGGCAGGGGAAGTTCTCAAGGCGGGAGGTGAATGTCTTGTAATGTTGCAGGGCAAGGATTGTTGTAGGCACCAGTACTGCCGTCTGCTTGCTGTCAGTGGCAGCCTTGAAGGCCGCCCTTATTGCCACCTCGGTCTTGCCAAAACCGACATCTCCGCATACAAGTCGGTCCATGGGTGTAGGTGACTCCATATCTTCCTTCACTGCTACCGTGCTTGACAGCTGGTCAGGCGTATCTTCGTAAATGAATGATGCCTCAAGCTCACGCTGAAGATAAGAGTCAGGTGAAAAGGCATACCCGCCTGATGCCTTCCTCATGGCATATAGTCTGATAAGGTCTCGGGCGATGTCCTTAACCTTCTTCTTCGTAGCCTGCTTTAGCTTTTGCCAGGCTCCCGTTCCCAGCTTGTTGATCCGTGGCGGCGTATTGTCCTTTCCCTTGTATTTTGATATCCGGTGCAGGGCATGTATGCCAACGAAGAGTATGTCATTGTCCTTGAAGACCAGTTTTATAGCCTCCTGTGTACGGCCGTTGACCTCTGTCTTTTCAAGGCCGCCGAAGCGTCCGATGCCGTGGTCAACATGCACGATGTAGTCTCCCGGATTCAGATCAGTGAGCTCCCTGACACTCATGCTGTCACGCCTGGTGAAAAAGCCTTTTATCCTGAATTTGTGGTAACGGTCAAAGATCTGGTGATCAGTGTATACAGCAATACGGAGGTCATGATCGGTGAATCCCTGGTGCAGGTTAAGAAGGAGCGGGGTGAATTCAGCCATCGGATCAGTCTCTTCAAATATCTCTTTCAGCCGCTGCTCCTGAATGGCACTCTCTGAGATGATAAAGTTGCGGTATCCCTCTTTTATGTTAGCTGCAAGTTTTGAGCTGAGAAGGTCGAAGTTCTTATTGAACGAGGGCTGAGGCTCTGTACGGAAGGTGACGGTTATGCTTCCGGCATCGCTGCGTCCGCTTCCGAAGCTAACCCGGCGGTGTTTTGAGCATAGCTCCTCAAGATGCTTCCCGGTAATAATTATATCACGCCGGTCCTTTATCTCACCCCTGCTGCTTCTGGTGGTGGCCTGTGACCATATGCTGTCAGTCTTTTCAATGATATAGCTGAAGTTTTCACTCCAGATTATTGATGAGGGGGGAATAAAGTCGATGAAACTGTCACTGTTTTCATGGTAAGTGAGTTCCTGTATATCAGGAATGACCTGTATCTCTTCATGCAGCTGAAGCGAGAGCTGATCATCGGGGCTGAATGACCTGATTGAGTCAACCTCTTCCCCGAAGAAATCGATACGGTAGGGCAGCTCAGCTGAATATGAGAATAGGTCGGTGATGCTTCCCCTGACAGAATACTGTCCGGGCTCGTACACAAAATCAGTCCTTCTGAAATTGTACTCCCTCAGGACCTCCTCCAGGAAATCAATTGATAGTTTTGCCCCCTTTTTAATGTCAAAGGTGTTCTTTTTCAGGTTGACCCTGCTGATAACCTTTTCCATTAGCGACTCAGGGTATGTAACAATGATGCACTTTCTGCGGCCTGAGGTAAGGAAGTTCAGGACCTCTGCCCTGAGGATGATATTGGCAGGTTCGGTCTGGTCATACATCACTGATCTCTTGTATGTCCCCGGGAAGAAGAAGATGTTTTCATCGCCCAGCAGCGAGGAGAGATCATTATAAAAATAGGCAGCGTCCTCCTTTTCAGGCAGGATGACAAGATGTGTTGTCGGCTGCTGTGAGAGGGCCCCGGTCATGACAACCGCCTTTGCCGAGCCTGTAAGGCCATTGATGACCACCGGTTCCCTGGTGTCACCTGCCAGCAACTCCTTGAGCTTAAGGAATGATGGATGCTGACTGTAGTGTTCTTTGAAAACGGTGTTGGACATCTGCCTGGTGTGAGGGTGCAAAATTAACAAAGGCGACTGTCACCGCAAAACAAAAGTGCCTGATAAAGGGAGAAACAGAATCAGCCGAGCATCTTCTCAAGCCGTTCAGTCATCTCTGTAGACCCGCAATAGAGTGGACATCTTTGGTGGAGTGACTCGGGTGTTATCGATAGAATCCTTCTGTTGCCGTCAAATGCTCTTCCTCCTGCCTGTTCGATAATGAATGAAATAGGATTGCATTCATATACCAGTCTCAGTTTACCGTTGGGATAACTCACCGACGGCGGGTAAAGAAAGATACCCCCTTTAAGCAGGTTGCGATGTACGTCAGAGACCAGCGAACCGATATACCTTGAGGAGTAAGGCCTCCCGGTGTCAGGGTCATGCTCCTGGCAATATTTGATATATTTCTTTACACCTTCAGGGAACCTTATATAATTGCCTTCATTGATCGAGTAGATATTTCCTGATGACGGGGTGCTCATGTTGGGGTGAGAGAGGCAGAACTCGCCTATGGTAGGATCAAGTGTGAATCCGTTGACACCGTTGCCGGTTGAATAGACCAGCATCGCTGATGATCCGTAAATCACATAGCCGGCTGCAACCTGCTTGTCTCCTTCCTGTAGGAAATCGCCGATACCAGCCTCAGACTCACGTTCCGAGATACGCCTGTAAATAGAGAATATAGACCCGACTGAGACATTGTAATCGATGTTTGACGACCCGTCAAGCGGGTCCATGCATACCACATACTTACCCTTGCTGGCAAAGGTCTCGGTGAAGATCACCTCCCTCTGGTTCTCCTCTGAGGCAAAGCCACAGCATTCACCGCTTGCCTCAAGGGCATCGATAAAAACTTCATCAGCATAACGGTCAAGCTTCTGCTGCTGCTCTCCCTGGGGGTTCTCCTCACCTGAATTGCCTATTATCTCTACCAGTCCTGCCCGGCGGATCTTAGCATTTACCATCTTTGCTGCCGTGCCTATATGATGCAACAGAGATGAAAGCTCGCCACGGGCATACGGAAAATCTTTCTGTTTCCTTATTATGAAATCATTCAGGCTGGTGATGTTATAGCTTGACATGGTACCGGAATTAGTTAATAAGTGATGCCCTGGTTTAATGGTTTAATATTGGCTAAGTTATAAATTTGCGCAAACAAATGAAAGATGAAAGTATTTAAGTTTGGCGGAGCCTCTGTCAGGGATGCGGCGGGAATAAGAAACCTTCATGATATCGTAGCCGGTGTAAGGGAGAAGGGAGAGTTTGATCATGACTATGATATGATCGTATCGATGGGGGAGATATGGTCTACCAGAATTGTTGAGTCATTTCTCCGCAGTATGGGATTAAGAACCAAATGGTACGATATACGTAAGCTTTTTGTCACTGACGACAGGTATCGCGATGCCGGTATCATCTGGGACAGGACATCTGCCACGGTTGCAGGGGCATTTAGTTTCAATGATGCTGATATCTACGTTACCCAGGTCTTTCATTGATAGGACATCTCCGGGGACTGTCATTTCTGAAGAGGCCCCTGACGGAAAGATGGTGCCTGTTCTGGTAAGGAAGGAGGGCCAGATACTCATTTCCGTCCTTCCCAGGGATCTCTCCTTTGTCATGGGGGAGAATCTGGCAGCTCTTTTTAATATCCTTGCAGACCAGGGAATAAAGGTAAACCTTGTCCAGGCAGGTGCAGTCAGCATCAATATCTGTGCTGATCATGAGGAGCCTAAAATAGGAAAGGTGCTTGAGAAGCTGAAGAAAGACTACACGATATTGTATAATGACGGTGCCGAGATGCTTACCGTGAGGCACTCTACTCCCGAAGCTGTTGAGTCGGTGACAGGCGGGAGGGAGGTGCTGTTGTCACAGACAACCAGAAGCACCGTCAGGATGGTGGTAAGGTAGGAACTGAGTCAGTGACTACTGGTCCAGTCCGGCCTGAAATAAAGCCCTGTAAGCATAGACCCTGCCGTTGTTGTTATACAGTTCATAGCCGAAAACCACAGATTTTGTGATTTTCTCCAGCCGGTTGTCAGCAGGGTAATATAGCCAGTCTTCTGTAAATGAGAGTTTTCCAATCTTTGACCGGTCATCATTGAACTCCTTTTCAGCCTTCCTTATGTCATTTGCTGAAAGAACCTCGCCGGAGTGATAATCATAGACTGTAAGTGAGCCGTTATAAATGCGGTCGAAGATGCTGTTGATCATTATTTCACCCTGGTAGCCCTCTACCTTTTCAACCTCCCAGGGATCACCGTCAGGGTCAGGCCTGACGATCACCTCGGTTACAATGTCACGTGCTATTAAAACTGCCCCTTCCGGGACGCTGCCGCTGCTTGCTGCCGGTA
>JAKEGI010000106.1 GCA_022615595.1 Bacteroidales bacterium
ATTTTTTTCATGGGTCCGAGAACAGATATCTCAAGGTGAATATCAGGGTATTCACCGGCAGTCAGGGCAGGGAATCTCGGATCAGTGAATGCCGCCTCGACAGCCATCTGAGCAACAACCTCGTAGAGCGGGTCAGGAGAGGTGAACCGACCGATACACCCTCTTAGGTTCTCCTCGATTGTAAGGGTGACAAATGCTCCGAGAGGCTCTCTCAGATGTGGCGTAAGACTGGCTGCTTGCGGTGGGGGCGGTTTCACTCCCTTGAGTCTGGCAGAAATGGCTTCCCTGGCAATATTCAACAGTGTCTTCTGCTCCTCAGGCGAAAGAGCGAAGGCTGTGGCCGCAGCATACCCTGAACTGACAGACACCTTCTCTTCAACCACTATAGCGTTATATCCAACAACCTGGTCCCTGTCTCCGTAACCCGAATCGCCAGAATTGGTGTATTCAATATTTCTGTACTTCAGTTCGTTCTGATCTTCCGTAAGATAGAGAAGCACAAGTCCGGCAGACCATCCGCACATGGCGGTTGCCAGATTCTCAATCCCGGAAGCTTCGACGCTGTTGATGGTCCTGATGAAGCTGTTGGGATCACCCGTCAGGATAGCGTCACTTGTGAGCTTGTCGGCTTTGCAGGCGTCACTGTAGGATGGGTAATGTGAAAAATCACTGCTTATGACAAAGAGATTTCGTTCATTGAACCATGGTTTGAGCCCGGCAGCAACCGACTTCAGAACAGAGGTATTATGGGTGCCAATGAGTATTGGCACAACCTTTACGCTCTTCCTGAAATGATACTGGATAAAAGGCAGCTGGACCTCCAGGGAATGTTCAGGTCTGTGCGCGTCATCCCTGGTAATGAACCACCTGCTGCCTTTGAGCAGCTGATTGCCGATATCTTTGTTGACGGTCACAGTACCAAGCGGGGTTGCCATATTTCCCGATGCAAAGACTGCTGCCCCTTCAAATGCAAACCTGTGGCTGGCGCCTATCAGGAAGATATTTTCTATCTCAGCGTCCGGAGGCACGGCAGCAAAGCCGGCAGCAGCGGTATGACCGGAGTAGACATATCCGGCGTGGGGCACAATAATTGCCCTCACCCTGACACCGGCAGCAGGTTTGGGGCAGGAGAGGAAATAGCCTGCGAGATCGCTCTTGATTTTCTCGCTTCCGGAAGGGTAGAAGCTGCCGGCAACGACAGGCTGCCTGTCATGCCCGACTTCCTGTCCGAAGATGTTCATAGGCGGAAGTATTAGTGTAAGCAGGATGATAGTGACCGTTTTCATAAAACAGTACATACAACATGTAAATTTACACTAAAAAGCGGTAAAAAAGAGGAAAAAGAATCAGATGAGAACGATATTCTCCTTCAGGGTATTTCCGTCATCATCAATGCCGTAGAGCCTTATGCCAACACTGCAGGATGCATCGGCAGTGACATCAAGTATAGGTGAAAGAGCTTCCCTTACATCTTCTTCACCCATTGAGTCATACTCCTCAATGTCAAAGTACAGATGAACAAAAAGTATATGATCGTTCTTTTTGATCTTTGTCAATACCTTTAAAATCTTTCCCATCCAGATTACTGATGAGGTGTTGAAGTAATCAACATTGAACTTCAGATTCGTGCTTTCAGCCGGGTTCTTGGTGTATTCTGTTGCCCACTTGTAGAGCGGCTCAAAAAATGATGATGCATTCTCAGGCAATGATTTGCCTGTAAAGCTCAGATAGCCTGTGTTTGCAACAAAATGAACCTGCGGCGTCTTCGTCGTAGACTCTATTTGTATATCTTTAAGTTTTACCATGACTTAATTCGTTCCTTCCCGTGACTGGCAATATTGCCCCGTGCAACAATCTAAAGGTAATTTGTTTTTTTCGAAAGATATTTTGCCTTCGTCAAATAAATATGAGGAGTTATCAACTTTTTTGAACACTTGGTCTATGTCATGTCTTATAATTTGGGAGCATGAGTATTGAAGTAAATATTATCTTTGCAGCCGTAAAAAGAAAAGATGGAAAACCTGCTTAGAAAGGGAGTGAGAGAGGCAGTAAGGGTTCTTTACGGAGCTGAACTTGAGGAAGGCCTCCTGCAGATTCAGAAGACAAGAAAGGAGTTTGCAGGAGATCTTACTATTGTAGTGTTCCCGCTTACAAGGATTTCGAGGAAGTCACCCGAACTGACCGCAATGGAAATCGGTGAGTTCCTTACAGCGAATATAGACGCTGTAAGCGTATATAATGTTATCAAGGGATTCCTCAATGTCACTGTTTCTCCCGAAGAATGGGCCAGGAGACTGTTCCAGATTTCAGAGGTCAGTGATTACGGTTTCACTGCTCCCGGTGATAATCCGGTAACAATAGTTATCGAATACTCATCGCCAAACACAAATAAGCCGCTCCACCTGGGCCATATACGCAATAACCTGCTGGGTTTTTCATTGTCTAGGATCTGCGGAGCAGCGGGCAACAGGGTCATAAGGACGAACATCGTCAACGACCGGGGAATTCATATCTGCAAATCAATGGTTGCCTGGAAACTATTCGGAGATGGAGCCACACCTGCTTCGACGGCGAAAAAGGGTGACCATTTCGTCGGTGATTACTATGTGCTTTTTGACAGGAAGCATCGCGAACAGGCAGCTGCGCTTGAGGCTGCAGGCGTTAAGCCTGATGAGGCGCGTGACACTGCTCCTCTGATGCTTGCCGCACGTGACATGCTTTTAAAGTGGGAAGCGGGTGACGAAGAGACGGTACAGTTGTGGCATATGATGAACTCATGGGTCTATGAAGGATTTGACGTGACCTACAAGGCCCTGGGTGTTGAGTTCGATAAGATATACTATGAGTCTGATACATACAAACTGGGAAAAGAGATAGTCCTTCAGGCTCTTAAAGAGGGACACCTGGTCAGGAAGGATGACGGCTCTGTATGGATAGACCTCACGGCAGACAAGCTCGACCATAAGCTGCTACTGAGGTCTGACGGTACCGCCGTGTACATGACCCAGGATCTGGGAACAGCTGTCATACGGTATAACGACTACCACTTTGACAGGCATATATATGTGGTTGGCAACGAACAGAACTACCATTTCCAGGTTCTTGCACTTGCCCTGCTTCGCATGGGATTCAAGTGGGCAGGCGGCCTGCACCATTTCTCATACGGCATGGTTGAACTGCCTGAAGGAAAGATGAAATCACGCGAGGGAATGGTGGTCGATGCCGATGATCTTATCAGCGAGATGACCGACACAGCAAGATCTATGTCGCAGGAGCTCGGCAAGCTGGGAGGGTACAGCGAGGATGAGAAGGAGAATATATACCGGCAGATAGGACTGGCTGCATTAAAATATTTCATCCTTAAGGTTGACCCGAAGAAGAATATGACCTTCAATCCTTTGGAGTCAATTGACTTCAACGGAAATACCGGTCCTTTTATCCAGTACACATACACCAGGATCAGGTCAGTACTCAAGAAGGCAGATGAGGCAGGAATTCATTGGGGGCATGGGAAGCAGGATACCCTTACTCCAAATCAAAAGGAGATAAACGTCATCAAACTCCTGAATGATTTCCCTGCTCTTGTTACAGAAGCGGCAGGTGAGCTTAGTCCGGCCCTGATAGCCAATTACTGTTATGACCTGGCCAGGGAGTTTAACCAGTTCTATCATGATTACACTATCTTAGGCGAAGCGGATACGGATTTGCGCGACTTCAGGCTCAGGCTCTCTGACCTTACAGGAAGGGTAATTGAAACAGGACTCTGGCTTCTGGGGATAGAGGCACCGGAAAGAATGTAATTACAAGATATATTATTAAATATGTTTGAAAATCTCAGCGAAAGACTTGAACGATCATTTAAACTTCTCAAGGGAGAGGGAGTAATCTCGGAAATAAACGTATCTGAGACGCTAAAAGATGTCAGGAGGGCTCTCCTCGATGCTGACGTCAACTTCAAGATCGCCAGGCAGTTCACCGATACGGTAAAGCAGAAGGCACTCGGACAGGATGTTCTGAAGTCAGTCAAGCCTTCCCAGATGATGATCAAGATAGTTCATGACGAGCTCGTTCATCTCATGGGAGGGGAGAAGATCGACATAAATATTAAAACAAATCCGTCAGTAGTACTTATTGCAGGTCTTCAGGGAAGCGGAAAGACGACATTCAGCGGTAAGCTGGCAAAATATCTCAAGAGCAAGCGCGGGAAGGATCCACTGCTTGTTGCCTGTGACGTTTACAGGCCTGCAGCCATTGAGCAGCTGAAAATCCTGGGAGAGCAGATTGAAGTGCCGGTTTATACGGTGGAAGGGAGCCTCAATCCTGTTGAGATAGCCCGCAATGCCATCAAAGAGGCAAAAAGAAATGGCAATGACCTGGTGATTATCGATACGGCTGGACGGCTTGCTGTTGATGAAGAGATGATGAACGAGATAGCGGCAGTCAAGGAGGCTGTCAATCCGCATGAGACACTCTTTGTTGTCGACTCCATGACCGGACAGGATGCAGTTAATACTGCCTTTGAATTCAATGAGAGGATAGACTATGACGGTGTCGTCCTTACAAAGCTCGATGGTGACACCAGGGGTGGTGCTGCGCTCTCAATAAGGGCTGTGGTCAACAAGCCTGTCAAGTTCATCAGCGCCGGCGAGAAGATGGATGCCATTGATATCTTCTATCCTGACAGGATGGCAGACAGGATTCTCGGTATGGGCGACATCGTCACCCTGGTTGAGAAAGCACAGGAGCAGTATGATGAAGCCGAAGCAAGAAAACTGCAGAAGAAGATTGCAAAGGATCAGTTTGACTTCAATGACTTCATCTCTCAGATCCATCAGATAAAGAAGATGGGCAACATGAAGGATCTTATGGGCATGATCCCGGGCATTGGCAAAGCCATTAAAAACCTCGATATTGATGACAATGCTTTCAAGGGCATTGAGGCGATAATATCGAGCATGACGCCTGCCGAGAGGAGCAACCCGATGCTTCTCAACGGCAGCCGCAGAAAACGTATTGCCGACGGCAGCGGAACAACGGTGATGGAGGTTAACAGGCTGCTGAAACAGTTCGATGAGACGCGAAAGATTATGAAGATGGTTGCCAAGGGCGGAGACCTTTCCAAACTTGCCCCTAAAAGATAACCGATAACCGAAACAGCATGTACCAGCTCATCGACGGAAAACAGACTGCTGCAGTGATCAGGTCTGAAATAGCTGCAACAGTAAGAGGTATGCGGGAAAGAGGTGTCCGTGTGCCGCACCTTGCAGCGATACTGGTGGGTAATGACGGAGGCAGTGAGACCTACGTGGCCCACAAAGTACGAGACTGCGAGGAGGTTGGCTTCATGTCCACACTGATTCGTTTTGACGCCTCTGTGAGTGAGGAGAAGTTGCTCGCAAAGGTGGCGGAGATCAATGCTGATCACAATATAGACGGTCTGATTGTTCAGTTGCCTCTTCCCGGCCACATCTCTGAGGATAAGGTGATAGAAAATATTTCACCTCTTAAGGATGTTGACGGGTTTCATCCGGTAAACCTGGGACGAATGACCGCCGGTCTTCCCACTTTTGTCTCTGCCACGCCTGCAGGCATCGTTGAGTTGCTCAGGAGGTACAACATTCCGCTTAAGGGGGCTGAGTGTGTTGTGGTAGGCAGAAGCAACATAGTAGGCAGGCCCATCAGCATACTGCTGTCTCAGAAGGGCATCGACGCCACGGTTACCGTAGTACACAGCCGCACAAGGGATATCGGTGCAGCGCTGCGAAGAGCAGATATCATCATTGCAGCCATCGGCTCACCTGGCTTCATCAGGGCTGATATGGTAAAGGAGGGCGTTGTCATCATTGACGTCGGTACAACCCGTGTTGATGCCCCTGAAACAAAAGCAGGATGGAGGCTTAAGGGTGATGTTGACTTTGAAAATGTTGCCCCGAAATGTTCTTACATTACACCAGTGCCGGGAGGGGTGGGCCCGATGACAAGAGTATCACTGCTGCTGAATACACTCAAGGCCTGCAAAAGGTAATGGACCTGTTTGACCGGTGGACAAAAAAAACCGGGCCAAAAGCCCGGTTCAGAAGGTAGAATTTAGGTTAATTCCAGGGTAATATTTGGTTTGAGGGTAAATTCCTGATTTCAATTGTAAGATGCAAAGCAGGCACAGAAGGTTGCGTCGCCGGAAAATTATTTTACAATGCCCTGTTTATCATGTTTATAAAAAAGGGGCCATGTTGATAATTGATCACTGTTAAAACTACTGGTGTGAGATAATCTATTACATTTGCGAAATATTGCGGGGAGAATGGAAGAAGAGAAATACGGGTTCGTACATGACAATGAGGTGGAAGAGGTTATTCTCCGGTTTGAGAAAATGCGGCAGAATAACGAGTCATGTTATTTTGATGTGGTTGAGTTTGAAGCAATTATCGATTATTACCTTGAGGGAAATAATCCGTTGAATGCGTTTGAGGCTACCTCATTTGCATGTGAGCTTCATCCGCAATCGGTTCCTATACAGATAAGGAAGGCCCGGGTACTGCTTGAGAAGGGGAGGGCATCAGAAGCACTTACCATCGCCAGCAAGCTGGAGTCTATCGAGCCTGGTAACTATGATATATATGTCTGCAAGGGGACTGCACTGGCCATGCTCGGTAATATTTCGGCTGCAAAGAAGGTATTCAATAAGGCACTTGCCTCAGACTCGGAAGACCAGGAGACGATCCTCTACAGCATAACATCTGTGCTTCAGAACCTCAACTATCATGACCAGATGATACCTTACCTGCATATGCTTGCAGAACTGGAGCCTGACTTAGCAGCACATATATATGACCTTGCATATGCCTACGAGAAGAGAGGCGACTACCGGAACAGCATAAAGTACTATACCAGGTACCTCGATGAAGAACCCTATTCTGACAGTGCATGGTATAACCTTGGCATCATCTATAACAAGACCGGAGACTACCACAGGGCGCTGGAAGCGTATGATTATGCGCTTGCAATAAACCCTGAAAACACATTCGCCCTCTTCAACAAGGCCAACATACTGAGCAACCTTGAGAGATACGGGGAGGCAATGGAGGTCTACAGGGAATTTGTTGAGGAAGAGCCGGAGAGCCTCGAAGGTCTTACCTACCTGGCTGAGTGCTATGACAGGACAGATAATGAGGAGATGGCTCGCAAGTACTACTATGAGGCCATAGAGCTTACGCCTGACTTCCCTGACCCCTGGTACGGGCTGGGTCTGCTCTCACTTACGCGTGACAAGGCAGCTGAGGCTGTACCCTCACTCAGAAAAGCTGTTCAGCTTGATCCAAACAACCCTGACTATTGGTTCACACTGGGTAAGGCTTACCTGATGCTTGGCAGCTATAAGAAGTCGATTAAATGTCTCAGGGAAACCCTCAGGATCGACGGCTATTATGATGAGGCATGGATTGAGATCGGCATGATCGTGATAATGACAGGTTCGCACAGCGCAGCAATACGCCTGCTGGAAAAGGCAAAACAGATAAATCGGGACCTGCCGGGCTTATATTTTATTCTTGCCTCTGCATACCTGCAGGCAAATAACCAAAATTCAGCGTTAAAGGTACTCACAGAAGCCTCAAGACTTGACAGGGACCTGTTTGACGATTACTCAGCACTGCTCCCCGGAGAGCTGATGACACCGGGAATGAAGCGACTGTTCAGAAAAAAAAGCAATAGAAAATGAAAAAGGCAGCACAACTGCTCACATTTCTGCCGGAAAGACCAGCCAAGCCCAGAAATGAGGGCCTTACAATGGTCATGGATAAAGGACTTAGTCTGAGGGAGGCAGAGGATTTTGCAGCCGTCGGAAGCGAATATGTCGACTATGTGAAGCTTGGATTCGGCACCTCTGTCATAACACCTGATGTGGAAAAGAAAATAAAAGTCTACCATAGGGCCGGTATGACCGTCTACCTTGGCGGGACACTCTTCGAAGCCTTTATCATCAGGGGCATGTTCGAAGAATATGTTGATCTTCTGAGGGATTACGGAATCAGGATGGCCGAGATCTCTGACGGCTCATTTGAGTTTGAACACAATGAGAAGCTTGAATATATCAGGAAGCTGTCAAAGGAATTCACCATCATCTCGGAGGTTGGTTCAAAGAAAAAGAATATCGTCTATACACCCGGCCAGTGGGTTGAGATGATGAAGTCGGAACTTGAGGCAGGATCGGTGAAAGTGATAGCTGAAGCACGCGAGTCAGGTACTATCGGCATCTACAATGACGATGGTTCGGTGAACATGGAACTCATTAAAACCATATCCGGGGAAATTGGGTTCAATAATGTTCTCTGGGAAGCACCCCAGAAATCGCAGCAGGCATGGTTCATACTCAATTTCGGTGCAAATGTGAACCTCGGAAATATTGAACCAAAAGAGATCATTGCACTCGAATCACTCAGGCTCGGACTGAGGGGAGATACATTCTTCCACTTCCTCCCTGTAGACATGAGATGAGGCTCTTCGGAATAATAGGGAACCCTCTCGGCCACTCATTTTCCCAACAATATTTTACCGATAAGTTCACCAGGGAGAAACTG
>JAKEGI010000107.1 GCA_022615595.1 Bacteroidales bacterium
ATGGCTCAAACAGTCTGACATAGGAAAGTTTAGGTACAATACGGGTAGAGTCGTCGTTCCACTGCCACATATAATCTACATAACTCTCCCCTTCGGATGACACGGCTCTGACAAATTCAACGAATATGGCCTTGCCCATGGAGTCGTGAAAGTCTGAAAGGTCTTTTCCGTTCAAGTCCGGCCTGTAGGGATGTGCAATCATCCGGGGATGCATATCTGTAATCCAGAAGTAGTCTTTCAGGTCTTCACCGTACCTGATGGCATTGATGGCAGACCTTGCCTCGGCCCTTGCCGTAAGACTGTTAAGGAGCCCTTCGGCCTCCATAGAATGATAGTGCTCCAGAAGGCTGTAAACGGAAGAGGTCATCTCATGGATCAGATTCCGCTTGCGCTCCATCATGACTTTCTCAAATGCAGGGATAAGGTACAGGAAGATCATACCGGCAAAGAGGATGAAGGCCAGCATTGCCGGGAGGTCAACCTTCAGAAGGAATCGTCTTTTTGCCCGTGTTGGTCTGTTATTCATGGAGTTGTCTTATATCATTTTTTCATGAAAAAGGCGGAGGATTCTTGTTTCAGAATCGATCACCGAAAAAGCAGTCCTTCCTTTTCCTCCTGTGACAGGTGGCAGCAGAATCATCGTCATATCGTCGCCCAGGTGGATTGTGTCATTCGGAACCGAATGGAATGCTCTCATAAAGGGAAATGATCCGTAGTGTGAGAAATATGCATGTGATTTATGTGAATGTCCGGATAATGAAAATGTTACATTATGAGAATCCATAAATTTCCAAAGATCGTCCATGTGATGTTTTCTCTCAACATACCGGGTAGTTGACCCTGTGAGGTCGGGGAAGATATAGTGTGAAAGGAGCATTTTCAGGCCGTTTAAAGTGACAATCTCATATTCAGGCAGAGAGTTCAGGTATTCTTTCTGCTCTTCTCCAAGGTCATTCGGAACCTCACTTTCGAATGACCATACCCGTCCGGCGGACCGGTTTCTTCTCTCTTCAGGAGATAAGCTGAACCACATGTCAGGGTAGACAAACCCGTTGGAATAGTCAGGGAGTCTGTGTGAAGCGAAGAGATCGTGATTGCCCGGAACAACCCAGCGGCAGTTGGTTCTGACCATTTCGACACACTGCCTGGCACTCCTGTCAAAATGATAATTGTGGAACCTTCTGTCGTAACCGGCAATGTCACCCAGGCATGCCAGCCCGTCACATCTTGTGGAATCAGCCAGCCTGAGGACTCGCTCAAGCATGGTCACATTCTCATGGATATCAGTTATTATTCCAATCTTCATACGGCAGGACAAGGTTCTTGTTTACTACCGGTCTCTCAGGGCCGGTTTCTGAACTGAACAATCAGAAGAATGAGACCTGATAATAAGATTAAAGTCAATATGATAGCCCAGTAATTGATGATGCGGACTTCTGCAAACATTAAGGAATCTGAGGTGAGGAAGTGATTCCCCGTTACGGGCCATGCCAGCTCTCCGCCGGGCATCTGATATCCGTTGGTGGCTATGACCTTAGCAGGCATGACTATCTGAAGAGTATAATCGTCAAAAAACAGGGAGGTATTTAACCTCTCCATAACGATATTCTGTGCAGTGTCAAGTTCAGCGCTGAACCGGCTGCAAACCTCCTCTCCGAGAATGGGGATGCAAGTTAAAGACATGTTGTGATCAGGTTCGAGTATTTCGAGGAATTCCTTCTCATGCGATCTCAGCATTTCAGTTGTAAGTGAATCTTTGCCTGAAGCTTCAGAAAGTTTTCCTGCCTCCTCGATCCATTCAGATATGAAACATTCCGTTGCCCAGAGGTCTGTCTTTTCGTCAAGTGAGTCCTTCAGCACACGAAAAAGGGTACTGTCAGGTCCGGTAAGTTTTTCGACCATAATCTTCGCGGGGAGCATCATAAATTCAATATCCTCAACCGCCAGGTAGTCCTCTTTCGGGTACCCGTACAGCATGGTTTTACCGCATTGCTCAGAGAACCAGACTGTTGTTGTGAACCATCTGAACTCGCGTCTGAAAGCTGCTGTGCGATGCACTACCCGGTTTGAACCGCTGTCGGTGAGGTAAGACTCGTTTATTGCATCAATGCTTTCAAAAAGCTTTTCGGCAGTCATGAACCAGGTGGTATCACCATCGGGAGAAACAGTTATTGAATCAGTTATTGTCCAGGTGGAATCGACAGGCACTCTCGTAACCTTCTGCCCGAAGTTGTTTTCAGTATTCTGCATCTCCACCCTCCTCAGGACAGTTCCGTCAGGGTTGACAAAATTTGTAACAATTGTTTCGGGTCCATTGCAGGAGACGATAAACAGCAATGGCAGCAACAGGGACAGTTTTCTTTTCATTTCTGCGGCATTCAGATGTTTACTTGATGATTATATCAGGCAATTTACACAGATTTTAGAGATAAGCGGATGAGCGATTTGCATAATTATTGAAGAATCAGTTTCTTAGTCTGATAATTGCCTTACGGGACAGGATGCAGCAGGATTTTTCAGATTATTACTTTGACGGCACAGATTATGTTGCTGAATATGTGGCCCTTCCGACGCGAGTATCACTTCTGATTCTCACCTTCACACCGCAGGTAACCGTCAGCACAAAGACAATAGTTTTCATTCCGGGCCTTGCCTCCGTCACAGACAACTTCAAAGATACAGTCATCGATCTGGCGAGGCATCATAAGGTTGTATACATTGAAACAAGGGAAAAGAAGAGCGCCACGGTAGACAGAAAGCATGGATTCACTGTTGACGAAATAACAGAGGACGTTGTCCAATATGTCAATGAAAAATTCAGTGCCGGAGACTCTTATGTGATGGCCGGCTACTCTCTGGGTGCGACGGTTATTGCCGAGGCCTTTACCAGGCTGAGGCATAAGCCGGAGAAGATAATTCTTATCGAACCGAATTCAACTTTCAAATTCCCCGGATGGCTGGCTATGCTTGCCAGGTTTTCAGGGATCGTCTATACTCCCTTGAAACCGTTTCTTAAGTGGTACATGAGAAGATTCAGGATAAACATTAAGGAGGACTATGAGATGTACCGAATCAACTGCCGGATACTTGACGCAGCGGAACCCGTGCGGCTGGGTCGTGCCATCAGGGCATTAAGACCTTATGTCATGGATGGCTGCCTTGAGGCAATCACGGTCCCGTCAATGGTGGTTGTTGCCTCTAAGGATATCTTCCACAGTCATGGTGAAGGGTCTTACATATCTGAAAGAATAATGAACTGCAGGAAGCTTGATATGCATGATAACAGGCAAACCCACAGTGCTGAGATGGGGAGAGTGATACGTGACTTTATATCCTGAACGGCGTTACTTATTTTCCGGAACAAAAACCAGCTCTAAAAGATCTGCCTTGGCCAGATATTTCCGTGTCAGCTTCTGGATGGTTTTGACTGTCATACCGTTGAGTATCTCATTATAGTTGGCGACGGCGTTGGTGTCTATCCCGGTCAGATAATAACTTCGGATTGTGTTAGCCCAGTAGTTGTTGTGCTGCAGAGCCTCTTCCCTTGTTTTAAGCAAGTTGCTGACGGTTTTATCCAGATTCTCCTTTGTCGGTCCGTTTTTAGCAATACCCTCCAGTTCCCTGTAAATTATAGCCTTAAGCTCATCAGCCCTTTGCGGGTCGCACTCAAAGGCAACCATGAGAACAGACTTTGCAACAGGCCTCAGCTGTGACGAAGCATTGACACTTACTCCGTAGGTGCCGCCCTCTGCCTCGCGCACTTTCTCGGTGTAGACAAGGTCAAGGATACCTTTAAGGACGTCCATGGCAAGGTAATTCTCTGGTACATATTTCGACTCAGCCGAATAGTTTATCACCACTGTTGCCTTAGGCACTGCCAGCGGTATCTGGATTTCCTTCTTAACGACCCCTTCAGGCTGTCTGACGCCAAGATCCTTCCATGTCTCCGTGAGTTGTTTCGAAGGCAGGGAGCCTATGTATCTTGCGGCCATGTCACGGGCAACAAGCTCTTCTATGTTTCCCGTAATGAAGAAGGTAAATGCGGAGGCATCATCAAAAGCCGTCTCATAGATATGGTTAACGTCCTCAAACCTGATCTTCTTCATTGACTCAGGTGTCATGATGAATGTGCGCGGATGGTAACCGGTCATGTTAAGGTTGAGGCTGTCAGACATCATCTTGTTGGGATCCTTCTGCATTGCCGTAATCATTGCCGAAAAACGTCCGGTGATGGCATCGAAGGCCTCCCTGTTCAAGTTCGGTCTGGCGAACCTGAGATAGAGAAGTTGCATCAGCGTCTCAAAGTCTTTTGGTGTTGAATTTCCGGAGACGGTCTGCATAACCTCCTGTATACCAAGCGAGACGGAAGCTTTTTTCCCGGCGAGCATTTTTGTAAGCGTAGGATTGTCAAACTCTCCTGCTCCGTACATCGAAATTATCTGCCCGAAGAGACTAAGAGAGGGCACAAGCGAGTCTGCATACACCGATGCTCCTCCGAATGCAAAGCCTGTTACAGTCACGTTGTCTTTCTCGAACTCAGCATGCTTAAAGACCACCCTGGCGCCGTTTGAGAGAGTCCACTCCGTTGCTCTGAACTGGTCAAGCTGCAATGTTTTGATGATTTCGGCACCGGCCAGTGGTTCATTTATAAGGTCAAGGCCTCCTGCGATATCTTCATAGGGAGCTATTTCTGCTTCCCGCACTTTCCTGACCAGGGCAAGAGCCTCCGGTTCGGAAAGGAGTTTATGGCCTTCAGGGCCCTCGACAATAATGAAGCTGTTATTTTCAACAACCAGGCTCCTCAGTCTGGCTGAGACCTCTTCCTTTGATATCTGTGGCAGTATCTGTTTGTAGTATTCGTACTCGACATCAAGCGGCGGCACAGGCTCGCCGGTCAGGAAATGATCCCTGACCTGTCTCGCCCATGAATCATTACTGATCTTGTCCCTCTGTTTGTACATACTCTCGAAGTTTGCCCGCATCGATGACTTTGCCCTTTCGAGTTCACCCTGTGTAAAGCCATGGCGGCGTGCCCTCTCGAGCTCGGTCAGTGCTGCTTCAAAGGCCCTGGCCTCCTCATTCTCACGGGCTGAGGCCGAGAGGGTGAGTGCATTGTAGTTCCTGGGGATAAATGAGCTGTAACTCAGATCTCCGGAGACGAAGGGAGGCGTACCTTTCTGGAGTATCTCGCTGAACCTGGTTCGCATCATGCTGTTCATCAGGGAGATGACGAACCCGTCGCGTATATACCAGGTATCCCTTGGCTTATTGTCAGGCAGGCTGTCAACGATCATCAGACTGACAGCTGTTTCAGTAGCCTCGGGGTCTGTAACGAGCAGGTATCTTGTGCCTGCTTTCGGGACAAGAAGGTTATCGGTTCTGGGAGCCGGATTTTCAACGGCCGGTATAGTGGAAAAGATTTTCCGTATGCTGGCCTCAATGGCATCAACGTCGATATCTCCCACGATGGCTATTGCCTGAAGATCTGTACGATACCATTCATGATAAAATGCCCTGAGAGTATCCGGATGAAAGCTCCTCAGCACAGCGGTATCCCCGATGATATCCCTGACCGCATATTTTGAACCTTCAAAAATAACGGGGAACATTTTATTCATCATTCTCCAGGAGGCGTTTCGCCTGCTGCGCCACTCTTCAATAATCACACCTCTCTCATTATTTATTTCCTCCTCAGACAGAGTGAGATAGTCAGACCAATCGGCAAGAATCATCAGGCATGTGTCTGTCAGTCCGGGCTTATCCACAGGCACATCACTGATATTGTAGACCGTCTCATCCCAGCTTGTATAGGCATTTATGTTTCTGCCGAAGGCAACTCCGTGCCTTTCCAGTTTGCTGATAATATCCTTACCGGGGAATCTTGTGGTGCCGTTAAATGCCATATGCTCAAGAAAGTGTGCAAGGCCGTTCTGGCTGTCTGATTCAAGTATTGCGCCGACGTTCTGGATGATATAATAGCTCGCCCTTCCGGGGGGTTCGGTGTTATGCCTTATATAGTATGTAAGGCCGTTATCCAGTTTACCGATGCGGTATGCCGGGTCAACAGGTACCGGGTCACCAGGGGCTGTTACGGCAAGGGCAACAAATCCCAATGCAATGAAAAACGAAAAAAGAAGTGTTTTTTTCATGACAGTAGAAGTTTATTCTTTTCAGAAGAGTCCGTGCAACTCAGCGTTGATCTTGTCAATCACCTCGCTGAGATGTTCTTTATTTTCAGGGAAGTCATAATAGTCAGCCTCAAGGATGAGAAGCCTGCCAAGTTTGTATGACTCTATCCAGGCCTCATACCGCTCATTAAGTCTTTTGAGATAATCGAGACGTATTGAGCTTTCATACTCTCTGCCGCGCTTTTGTATCTGGTTTACGAGCGTGGGTACGGAAGCCCTGAGATAGAGTAAAAGGTCAGGTGGTTCGACAAGTGAGCTCATCAGCTTGAAGAGGGTAAAATAGTTTTCGAAGTCTCGCGTTGACATCAGCCCCATAGCGTGAAGGTTGGGAGCGAAGATATATGCATCTTCATAGATGGTGCGGTCCTGAACTATCGTGTTCTTTGCCTTCTTTATTTCAAGCACCTGGCTGAAGCGTGAGTTCAGAAAGTAAATCTGGAGGTTGAATGACCACCTCTGCATGTCTTCGTAGAAGTCATTCAGGTATGGATTCTCGTCAACATCCTCATAATGAGCCTGCCAACCGTAATGTTTAGAGAGCAGTCCGGCCAGTGTTGTCTTGCCTGAGCCGATGTTTCCTGCTATTGCTATATGCATAGAAAAGCCTGTTTAAATCTGAGTTAAATATAGAAAAAAGGGAGGGAGAAGTGGCGGCTGTTGATAAAAAGATTTCACATCTCTGCAATCTTAAGCACCCCCTCTATATATTCCCTGTCATTTGAAAGTCTTGGTATTTTATTCTGTCCGCCGAGTTTGTTTTTTTCCTTGAACCATTTATAGAATGTGCCCTGCGGAACCACTCTGACGAGTGGTCTTGTGAGAGTGAGGTCCTTGTATCGCTTTGCCTCGTAATCAGAGTTGACCGATTTCAGGGTCGAATCGAGTATGTCAGTGAAGTGATCAAGGTCGCCAGGGTTTTTGTCAAACTCAATGACCCATTCATGTGATCCTTTGGTGTCATCTCCCATGTATACCGGGCCTGCGGTATATTCAGCTATATGTGCTTCGGTGGCCAGGCAGGCTTTCTCCAGTGCTTTTTCAGCATTATCAATGATGACCTCTTC
>JAKEGI010000108.1 GCA_022615595.1 Bacteroidales bacterium
GACTCTACCCGTATTGTACCTAAGCTTTCCTATGTCAGACTGTTTGAGCCATGGCAATGGGTAATAGGAACCGGCATTTACATAGAAGATGTCAGGACCGAAATACGGAGGATGGAAATGAGAACACTTCTTATCTCCGGTGTTTTTGGCATTGTGATACTCTCGCTGCTTATTGCCATCTCACGGCAGAGCCATAAGATAGAATTAAAGAGAAGCAGCGCCGAAGAAGAACTGCGCAGATCAAGGGAACTGTACAGAACCCTCGCCGAGGCAGCTTCTGAAGGAGTGGTAATCTGGTCACACCAGGGATTGCAGGCCAATAAAACACTGATGTCATGGATTGAGTACACGGAAGAAGAGCTGCAGCAACTTAAAATAACGGATCTGATAAGCTCACACGAAATTGCAGTAACCGATGACCCGGAGACAATGTATGATGAGTTGAGCACAAGACTTTACCTGGAGTGCCAGTTAAAGATTAAGAACGGAACCATCATTAATTCACATGCAGACCTCTCGGGAATAATGCTCGGTGATAACAAAGCGGTAATGGTAGTAATACGCCCTGTCAGGAATCTCTCCTCATATCCCGACATGCCTCCGCCAGATCCGCTACTCAATTATATCACAACAGGGTTCTTCCGTTTGACTTACGGGAAGAAATCAAGATTCACTGATGCTACAAGACCTGTTCTTGATTTGCTCGGTTTTTATGACCTGCAGGAGCTGAAGCATAATACTGTTGAATCTTTCTTTGCAGACCCTCTTCAGTTAATGGAGTTCAGGCATTCGCTTGCCGAAAGGGAGAATATTTACGGCAGAGAAGTACTGCTCAGGAAGAATAACGGAAGTGAGGTCAGGGCATTGTTAAGCATAATCATTGTTGAGGCCGGCGCAGAGGAGATATGGTGCGAAGGGACTATCGAACCTCTTTCGGTGGCAGCAATGACCCCTGACATGACTGTTGCCCAAACTTCCGATCTTGCCACCGCCGTTATGATGACAGCCCCTGTATCAACCTATATGAGACCGCATGTCGAATGCAGTGAAAACACACCGGTGTCACGCATTATGACATTAATTGATGAAAATGATATCTCTGTAGTAACAGTAGTCAACAAGTCAGCCATTCCCATGGGAGTCATTGATATGCGAATGATAGGGTTCAGGCTCGCAGAGGGAGCCTCCCCGGAAACAGAGGCCTTCAGGTTAATGCATTCACCCCCGTCTTTCATTAAAGATACAGCCCCGCTCGGAGAGGCGTTCGGCAAAATGAGAAACTGCGATGTAACGTGCCTGCTCGTGACAACGACAGAAAACAGGGTTGCCGGAGTCATTACTCTTAAGGAGCTTGCAGAGGCCTTTAGCCTTACTCCACGGCTGATCCACTCTGACATTGCCAGAGCCGGTTCTGCCGGCGCATTGAGATCATGCTTCCTCAACAGCCGTAAAACTGCCATCGCTATGCTCCTCGGCCATGCTGACCCATGGTCGGTATCTCTTCAGCTCTCATCCACAGCCGATGAAATATGCAAAAGAGTCCTTGATATCTGCATTGAGGAGACGGGCATTCCGCCATGCCGGTTTGCATTTATTCAGACAGGCAGCGCCGGCAGGATGGAGCAAAGCCTCGTGACAGACCAGGACAACGCATTCATTCTCGAAAACAACACCGGGAAAGAGCTGGATCAGGCCCGCGAATACTTCCTGGCCCTCGGCAAAAAAGTCAATAATATGCTGGCTGCCGCAGGCTTTCACCTGTGCAAAGGCGACAATATGGCCGGAAACCCAAAGTGGTGCCAGCCGGTCGAAACATGGAAAAACTATTTCGCAGACTGGATAAGAATACCCGGTCCTTCTGAACTGCTTGATGTCAGTATCTTCTTCGATTTCCGGTTCTGCTACGGTGATGCATCTCTCTGTGATGAGCTGCGCGACTATGTAAAAAGAAGCCTGAGGACAAATGACATATACTTCTATCATATGTCTATGGCATGGAAACAGTTCGCCCCATCTGCATCCTTGCTTGCTGAAGAGAAGACAGATATAAAAAGAATACTCATGCCCCTTACAGGCATCATACGCCTCTATGCGCTCAGGCACGGACTCGACAGTCTCTCAACACCCGACAGGATACTGGACCTGTACAGGGGTAAATATATCGATGGAAAACTGCTGCTCAATACCCTCAGGGCATGGAAAGATCTGACCTCAATACGCCTCCTGCACCAGGCCTGGCGCATTGAAAGAGGTGACGAGCCTGACAACTATGCTGATTTCAACTTCACAGAGAGCCGGCTGCGACACTCAGCCGCTCAGGCAATCGAAGAGATCAACAACCTGATACTTAAGGCAGGTAATGACTTTCACTCGGTCACTATCTAGAAGCGGTAAATTACGCTCAGTAACAACCTGACGTTGGTCACATTATGTGTATCCGACACCTTGCCGTCTGTCCCCATGTTACCATATGCGGCAGCAGTCGTCTCAACCTCTCCGGCAAAGCTCAGCTTGCCCTCAGTAACCATAATCCTGGGTGAGATTCTGAATATATGATCAATGTTATTCCCGCGACCGTAGACAACACTTGTAATATCATTCCTTGATCCCAGGTTTTTACTGTAGCCGGTGAAGAGCCCGAAAGTGACTTTTTTTCCGTTGGTGCCTATGTCAATCCATCCGTTTGCCGTATTCAGGGTCGTATA
Organism: Bacteroidales bacterium; assembly: GCA_022615595.1. Taxonomy (GTDB): domain Bacteria; phylum Bacteroidota; class Bacteroidia; order Bacteroidales; family VadinHA17; genus SR-FBR-E99. Next base: position 2,706 of record JAKEGI010000108.1, read on the forward strand.
CTTCACAAACTGATTCACAGGGTCTGTGATCTCTGAAATACCGTATCCGCCTATCATTACCATATCGCTCCCATTCTGACTGTAAACCCCCATAACAGCAATATTGACCGGCTTTGTCTTTATCCTGATGTTGGCAAAAGCTGAAATGCTGCCCACCGTGACATCAGTCTCCACATTGGCCGTGGATTTCAGTTCCGGCCTTAATCTTTTGTAATCAACCCCCGCCCATGCAGTAAAAGTATTCCCGGCGGGTATCTTCATCTGTAGATGCAACCCCGGCATGCCACTGTTGCGCAGGTACTTGTTACTGTTTCCGTCAGGGCCAGAAGAGATGAAATCACGCTCTGACCATGCCGCTGCTGTCAGGCTTACTGATCCTATCTTTCCTGTGAGCCTCACCTGTGGATTACGGCTGAAAGGGGTGAACGGAGCTCCGGTGTTAAAGCTTATTGTCCCCGGAAAGCTTTCCGTAATAAACATGGGATGCCAGTACTGACCCGTAAGCAATATCACATGCGGCCAGTCCATCTGAACGTATGCATGACGGAGCCTGAATCCGTTGAGGTCACTCTCGCTGGTGCCAAAGAACTCGGCCTCGATTGCCCCAGATGTCTTTGCCCCGAAGGCATCCGGACCGGTTATGTCACCCCTTATACGGGTCTGGATGTTTAGTATGTGAAATGAAGCGTTGGCATTAAGGTCATTCCCGTCAGCGTCATAGAGCACATCATCAGGATAGAGGTAGAAATGTCCCTCCCTGATGCTGTTTGCTGCCGATGACTGCCTTGTATCATAAAAAATATCCGTCTTGACAAATCCTGAAAATTTGATCCCCCAGTTCTGGCCTGCATCCTGAGCCGCCATATTCATGCCCGTCACAGCAAGAAAAAAAATAGCAAATGCTTCCCTTTTCATATCAGTATTATTTGGTTACTATTGTTCTGTTTTGTTCTTGTCAGGAGGAAAGAGCGATTCTATTAACCCTGGCTCAATGGGCTCACCTCCCAGCAGGACACTCATATTGCTTTTTGCCGTGCGGTTTTCGTTCCAGAGCGAGAGAGCCTTTTCATAGTAAAAGAGGGCCGAGTCCTGCATCATGAGATGACGATAAGCCAATGCCTTGTTTGTATAACTGACTGACAGCCTTCGCGGTGTCTCTGTCCGGGCAAGGGCAAGGTTCTTCACCCTCCGCCTGAAGATCCTTTCAAAACTCCGTCCTTCAAATGCAGGGTCATCCGGCCTCATATATGACTCCAGTCTCAAAGCCGTAGCCTCATCAGTCAACCCTCCCCAGTCACTTAACCACCTGTTATATGCAGATATGCTGCTGTCACAGTATCCGAGTGAAAGCTCAAGCAGGTCACATTTCATCGCGCTGCTTAGTGATGAGTCATATAGTGCCATCATCAGCAACCCGCTGCATTTGTTGTTGTAGATCACTCCGATCTCAAATGAAGCTTCATAATCAGGCAATGACCTGAAAACAGCTTCTGCCGAGTCAAGCAGGGGAAATCCCGTGTAACTGTCAGGCCCGCCTGATTGTAAGTCAAACTCTGCCATCAGTATGCGGGCCCTTGCCACACGCGGATCTTCAGCCTGGTTCAGAGAACGATAGTAGAAAAAGGCAAAGAGAACTGTCAGCACTACAACGGAGAAGGTGATGGCAAGCACCACCTTCGTTCCGCCTGATATGGCAAACAAACCTCTCAGACTCATCAGTTATGTACCTGCTCTGCAAGGAACTTTTTAATCTCCAGCGGCGTTGGCGTTGTCAGCTTTGAAACGACAATATTGACCACTATCGCCAGTGGCGCTCCCAGCCAGGCAAAATACCAGATATTAAGCCAGTATGAGACAAAGGCCTGGCCTGGAAGGCTTCCGCCGCTAAGACCCACTATGAAATATGTCAGTGCTATTGCGGTTACAAGAATCCCGGCGAAGAGCCCTGCCTTTGCCCCTGCCCTGTTAGACCCGCTCCACCATATGCCGAGCAGGAACAGCGGGAAGATAGTACAGGCTGCCATGGAGAATGCTACCGAGACAAGCTGTGCTATAAGACCCAGCTTCATCAGTGCGACAACTGTTACGAGAACAGCCATAAGCACTGTGCCCATTCTGGCAATATTCAGCTGTTGTTTCGGTGTCGAAGAGGGATTTATCACTTTTACATAAAGGTCGTGTGAAAAGGCCGATGCCCCGGCCACCAGGAGACCTGACACAGTGGAGAATGCCGCCGATATGGCTCCCGCGGCCAATAACCCTACCACAAGCGAGTTTACCCCTCCCAGTTGCGCGGTATAAACCACTATAGCATCCTTCGCAAGCACGCCAACTTCATGATTTGATGACAGGAGCTTGCCAAAGGCAGCATAAGATGGTGCCGTCCAATAGACAAGGCAGATGAAAAACAGACCCCACACAACTGACCATCTTGCATCAGTTACCTTCGGCACTACATAGAATCGTTGTATCACATGCGGCAATCCGGCCGTGCCAACCATGAGTGAAAAGCATATTGCC
>JAKEGI010000109.1 GCA_022615595.1 Bacteroidales bacterium
CATAAGATAAGGGCTCCCAGCTATACCAACATAGCAACATTCAAAAAATCATGCATCGGCCAGACCATTGCCGATGCGACTATCTCTCTCGCAGCCGTTGACCCGTGCTACTGCTGTACCGAGAGAATGGCAGCAGCCTATGACAACTCCTCCGGAAAGAAAATCCTTAACGCGAACGAGCTTATCGCGCTTTCCCTGAAGAGAACATCAGAACTAAGAAAATCAGGTGCCGGTCATGAATGAACCTCTGAAATTATTCGCTGACATGAACACGTGCATGTACCTCCAGATGATGATAATCATACCCCTGGCAGCCGGAGTTCTATTCTTTGCAATACCTGAAAAATTTCAGACGGTCAAAGGAATACTGGCTCTTGCAACAGCGCTGGTTACCGGCTATCTTGGCGTCGCCCTCTACTCCGCTGATCCTCAGATGACGGCCCAGGGAGAGATTCTCAGCAGGAGATGTATGTCTCTCTTTAATGCCGACCTTCTTCAGAACTCCGAAGGGTTTCTCACTTTCACCCTTGATGGTCTTAGCAAGCTGATCATCCTCTTTATCAGCATCCTTGCCCTGCTTATACTGGTTTATACCCTGGCTTATAACAAGAGTGCCAGGGTTAACAACTATTACCCCTGGTTCCTGATAACCCTGGGCTGCTCATTCGGAGCAGTGCTCTCTGATAACCTGATCCTCTTTGTCATCTTCTGGGGTATACTGGGCATCACCCTTTACAAGCTTATACCAGGAACAGATGAGAAGAGCTCTGCTGCTGCGAAGAAGACCATGATCCTTATAGGAGCGTCTGATACGATCATGCTCGTCGGTATAGCTATAGTCTGGAAACTGACTGACACGCTGAGCATCAACAATATATCGCTGGAGACCAATAACATATTGACTGTTTCGGCATTCCTTGCATTGCTTGTCGGCAGTTTTACCAAGGCCGGTGCCTTCCCGTTCCACTCATGGGTTCCAGATTACTCCGAGACAGCCCCGGCATCGTCCGCGGCCCTGCTGCCGGCATCTCTCGACAAGCTGTTGGGGATCTATTTCCTTGCCCGCCTCACCACCAACCTCTTTGTCATGACGGAAGGGATCAAGCTCCTTCTGCTTACAATAGGAGTTATAACTATCATAACTGCCGTTCTGATGGCGCTGATGCAGCACGACAGCAAACGTCTGCTGGGTTATCATGCCGTATCACAGGTGGGTTACATGATTGTGGGATTTGGCCTAGGCTCCCTGGTCGGAATTGCAGCCGGTCTCTTCCATATGATAAACAATGCCATATACAAAAGCGGACTATTCCTGAGTACCGGCGCCGTTGAACGCCAGACAGGAAAGAGCGACATAACTGAGTTGGGAGGCCTGTCAAAAGCGATGCCAGTAACATTTGCTGCCTCACTGATATTTGCAATGTCAATCTCAGGGGTCCCCCCGTTTAACGGTTTTGCATCAAAATGGATGATCTACCAGGGGATAATCGAGTTCGGGGCAGGTGTAGGATTAGCCTCCAGCCTCTGGATCGTATGGCTCGGCCTGGCAGTGCTTGGTTCGGCACTAACCCTGGCAAGCTTTGTCAAGTTCATCGGAGGAATCTTCCTCGGAAGAAGGGATCCTGCTATGGCTAAAATCAGGGAGGTGCCATTCCTGATGTGGTTCCCGATGGCGGTTCTGGCACTCTTCTGCGTTATATTCGGAGTCTTTGCCACGGGGATTATCATCCCGAGACTCTTTGCCCCGGTTGTGGGTGCCTTCACATTCAACGGACTTTGGAGTTCTTCGTTCGTCTCACTGCTGATACTGATTTCAATTATCCTCGGTTTCCTTATTTACCTCGCCACAGACAGGAAGAGGTTCAGGACTGAAGAAAGCTTCATCGGAGGTGAGAGTGCGGAAAAGCTGGGAGCCTCTTTCCCTGCTCCCGAGTTCTACAAGACCTTCTCCGAATTCAGGCTTTTCTCACTTATTTATAAGAGAGCTGAAGAAAAGGCTTTCGACATCTATGACCTCTCCAAAAAGGCCGTTTTATGGCTCAGCGGCGGGTTGAGCAATGCTCATACGGGTGTACTTCCCGGATATGTTATCTGGGTGTGCGCCGGACTGATAATCATGTTGCTGATAATGATCTGACAAAAATAGAAATATGGAACTGGCAATATCGGTAATAGTTGGATTTATGATACTGGGTGCAATCTATGCCATCCATGCCAGGGATATCCTGTCAGCGGTGATAGCAGGAGGAATTGTCGGATACAGCCTTGTAATATGTTTCCTGCTGCTGAAGGCCCCTGACCTGGCTATAGTGCAGATCGTTGTAGAAACTATTACTCTTATTATCATGGTGGCAGTGGTGCTCAACAGCTCACGCGTGGAGGCTTACGGTAAGTTTGACCGCCATACCTGGGTTACAGCCGGCACCGCAGTTCTGATCCTGGCAATACTGTTCTGGTTCCTGAAGGAGGCTTCAGCACCTCTTCCTCCGTTCGGAGAGAACACCATGAGGATGGCTGATGCCTACGTCAACGGTGCGGTGGAGAAGACAGGCAGCATCAACCTCGTCACAGGCGTAGTCTTCGACTTCAGGG
>JAKEGI010000110.1 GCA_022615595.1 Bacteroidales bacterium
ATCTCGTCAAGAAGGACCAGGCTGCGGTCGGACAGGTTATTGAGAATGCTTGCTGCCTCATTCATCTCAACCATGAAGGTCGACTCCCCGAGCGAGAGGTTATCTGATGCACCAACCCTGGTGAAGATCTTGTCAATGACGCCAATACGAGCCTCCCTTGCCGGAACAAAACAGCCTGACTGTGCCATTATCACTATCAGTGCCGTCTGCCTCAGCAGTGCAGACTTACCTGACATGTTGGGACCCGTCAGTATTATCACCTGCTGCTCCTCGTTATCAAGCCATACATCATTCGGGACATATGCCTCGCCGGGAGGCAGTTGTCTCTCAATGACAGGATGCCTGCCATCCTTGATGTCAAGCACATGGCTCTCATCAAGCAACGGTCTGGTATATTTATTTTCATCCGACACAACTGCAAATGACCTGAGACAATCAAGCCGCCCTACAGCGGCAGCATCACCCTGCATCAGTGCAATGAATGGCGACAATGACTCCACAAGCTGATTGAAAAGAGACGTCTCAAGCGAGAGAATCTTCTCTCCTGCTCCCAGTATCTTACCCTCGTACTCCTTGAGTTCCTCTGTGATATACCTTTCAGCACTCACTAGGGTCTGCTTCCTGATCCATTCAGAGGGGACTTTGTCTTTGTGGGTATTGCGTACCTCGATGTAATAACCGAAGACATTATTATAGCTAATCTTAAGAGAACTTATACCTGTTCTTGTTATTTCTCTTTGCTGAAGATCATTAAGGTAATCCTTTCCGCTGTACAGTATATTTCTCAGTTCGTCAAGCTCCGGAGAAACACCTTCTGCAATCACTTGACCCTTGTTAACAGCGGCCGGAGGCTCAGTAGACAGTGTTTTCTCTATCCTCTCTGCCAGCTCGGGACAAGGGTCAAGGGCTGAAGCGAGAGATGCCAGAGGCTGGCAGTCTGACCCCATACAAAGGAACCTGAGATGTCCTATGGCTGCAAGTGATCTTCTTATCTGGGATACCTCACGGGGATTAACCCTGCCTACCGCTGCTTTGCTTAAAAGTCTCTCGAGGTCACCCACCTCTCTTATCAGTCCTCCCATCTCTTCTGTCAGCCCATTGTTATGGATGAGATAGTCTACAATATCGAGCCTGGTGTTAAGCATATCGGTGTCCTTCAATGGCAGTGATATCCACCGTTTCATCATACGCCCGCCCATCGGCGACAGTGTGCGGTCAAGGACATCAATCAGGGTCTTTGCACCCTCATAGGGTGAGTGGAAAAGTTCAAGGTTGCGCACGGTGAACCTGTCAAGCCACACATACCTCTCTTCCTCTATACGTGAGAGGTGGTTTATGTGCCCAAGGTTCTCATGGCATGTCATGTCAAGGTAATAGAGGATGGCTCCGGCGGCAATAATACCGTATGGAAGCCCTTGTACGCCGAATCCTTTCAGTGAGGTGGTGCCAAACTGCTTCAGGAGCCTCTCATTTGCGGTATCAGGTGTGAATATCCAGTCGTCGAGCCTGTATGTATAGAACCTGCTCCCGAACCTCTCCCTGAACAGATCGCTCTTGCGTTTTTCAAACAGCACCTCCCTGGGTTGAAAGTTGTTCAGTATCTGTTCCACATATCCGGTGTCACCCTCAGCAACAAAAAACTCGCCTGTAGTGACATCAAGCAGAGCTACTCCGACAGCCTGCTTGTCAATATGAAGCGCTGCCAGGAAGTTGTTCTCCTTGTGATTAAGCACATTGTCATTGAACGAGACGCCCGGCGTCACCAGTTCTGTGATACCTCTTTTCACTATTTTCTTTGCCAGCTTAGGGTCTTCGAGCTGCTCACATATCGCCACCCTCTGCCCTGCCCTGACAAGCTTTGGCAGGTATGTATCGAGGGCATGATAGGGGAACCCCGCTAACTCAACATAGCTTGCGGCACCATTGGCACGTCTGGTAAGAGTTATCCCGAGGATCTCCGAGGCATGAATGGCATCCTCACCAAAGGTCTCGTAAAAATCTCCAACGCGGAAGAGCAGTATGGCATCAGGGTGCTTTGCCTTGACAGCAAAGTACTGCTTCATCAGCGGTGTCTCCGCATACTTTCCCTGGTTGATATCTTCCGTTTTCATTTCTGAGCGCGACATCAACAAAGATACTAACCACCTCTGATCAAGGAAACAGTTTTTGAATTATTGTTGATAATTCAGTCAAATGCAGATTTTTATCATATACAAACCGAAGAGGTTTCAATAAATTTGAAACTCAAATACAGAAGCATGAAAAGAGTCCTTATTCTCGGAGCCGGACTGGTCTCAAAGCCAATGATTGAATATCTGCTTGAACACGGGTTTATTATCACCGTGGCCTCTCCGATGCTCGACAGGGCACAGGAGATGATAGCTGGCCACCTGAACGGTACTGCGGTAGACTGGTCGATGGACAGGTGTGGCGAGCTTGACAATATGGTCAGCTCGCACGATCTGACTGTGAGTCTTCTCCCATACCGGTTTCACTGCGATGTTGCCAAAACATGCCTGAAGCAGAGAAAGCCTCTTGTAACAACCTCATATGTACAGCCTGCGATGCAGGAGCTTGACACCGACGCCAGGGAGGCCGGTGTGATATTCCTTAATGAGGTAGGGCTTGACCCCGGTATTGACCATATGTCAGCGATGAGGATAATAGACAATGTGAGAAGCCAGGGCGGAATGATAGAGGAATTCTATTCAATCTGCGGTGCACTCCCGGCTCCTGAAGCTGCTGACAATCCACTCGGATACAAGTTCTCGTGGAGCCCGAAGGGTGTCGTGCTCGCCAGCCGTAACGGAGCAACATATCTTAAGCACGGCAAAACAGTAACCATTGATCCGGTTAATCTCTTTAAGGATCGTTTCGTGCACAGTTTCCCGGGGATAGGTGATCTTGAGGTCTATCCCAACCGTGATTCTGTAAGTTATATAGACATATATGGTCTGAAGGGGATCAGCACTATGTACCGCGGTACCTTCAGGTACAAGGGATGGTGCGAGACACTCGACCTGATTAAGGCCCTTGGCCTGATAGATGACGGTGACCATGGCTATACCGGCAGAACAT
>JAKEGI010000111.1 GCA_022615595.1 Bacteroidales bacterium
CCATAGAGGCTGTATACAGGTATACCAGTCTGCGGGTCGGGTTCACCCTCCTGCCTGATCCTTCCCTGCAATGCTCCCCTGACACCGTGCTCGGCGCCAAACAGGGCAACAAGATTGACCCCTGTAGTTCCGGCCAGTATGTCAATACTGCTCCTCATGTCTGACCCTACAGCTGAAGGGTTGGTGATAAGACCTACTCTTTTCCCTTTTATCAGGTCAAGGTGATCGCTGACAAGCACATCTATCCCCGGAGTCACCGCCGGCGGCTTAAGAGACGGTCTCTTCTCCCTGGCTGCATATTGGGTCATGATCTCCTCAAGCGTCGGGGCCTCAGCCAATGACAGGTCTGTTACTTTCATGCGCATCACGGCGCTCTCGTTGCCAAAACGGTCTACCGCCGTCACGGCCACACTGTCAAGCGTCCATAACACCTGGTCAAGGCGTGTGATGTTCTTCGGGTCTGTCCTCTCAAGAAGAGTGGAGTTTATTGTCCAGACCGGGAACCTGTCAGTGACAGTGGCGCTGCCGTGAATGTCATAGTTCCACTGTGAACCGTACTTGCGGTAGACGACCCACCGTGACACATCAGTCATATCAGGATGGCTCCACCCTACTGCTAACTCTTCTCCCTCCTGTGCCATTGCCACCACCGGAGGTATTGGAGCCTTGCTGTCAAGCCATGGCGAGGGTGGCGCCAGCGCCTCGCGCTTATAGGGGCCGTCAGCGACAGCCTTCACGAGCCCCGGAGTATATATCAGCGGTGCTATGCTCCATTGTATCACACCCGGGCTCTGCGGCAGCATGCCCCGTGCTATCATGATCTGGTTCAGAGCCTCATCGATGGCCCTCTCGGCGTTCTGACCCCCGAGGTTGATGCCAGGCCACAGATGCCTCCCCTTCAGATTCTCATCCTTCCACCATCCGAGGAGGACAGGATAGCTCTGCGCCAGCTGGTTGACAGGCCAGTAGAGCTGTGGCGAGTAGTAGTCGATCCATCCCTCGTTCAACCACTTGCGCGCATCTGCATAGAGTGTGTTGTGCTGATCAAAACTGCCACCTATGGCCGGTGGGTTATATGGGCGCCATATGCCAAACGGACTCAGCCCGAACTTGACCCAGGGCTTCTCGGACTTTATCCCCTTGTAAAGCCTTTCGATGAAGACATTGACGCTCTCCCTCCTCCAGTCGCCGCGCGACAGCTTCCCGCCTCCGGCCTGGTATGCCTGCCAGCTCTCATCGTCAGGAAAGTCCTTGAAGTTGTTGTCGTCAGGATAAGGATAGAAGTAGTCATCGAAGTGTATGCCGTCAAGGTCATATCGCTTAACAAGGTCCATCACAACACTGAATGAGTGATCCTGAGTTCCCTTTCTTGAGGGATCCATCCACCAGAACCCCTGTTCAAGCTTAACAACCAGGTCAGGTTTTTTCTTTATGATTGAGGCATCTGTCACCGGTCCGCCGGAGCTGTGGTGCGCACGGTAAGGGTTGAGCCATGCATGAAGCTCGATGCCCCTCTTATGTGCCTCCTCTATCCAGAACTCCAGTGGGTCATAATAAGGATCAGGGGCTTTCCCCTCCTCGCCTGTGAGATAGTATGACCACGGTTCAAGGTCGCTTTTGTACAATGCATCGCATGCCGGCCTAACCTGCAAAACAACAGCATTGTAATTGTTATTGTACAGCAGGTCAAGAAGCGCTATTGCCTCTTTCTTCTGCTCATCAACCGGAAGACCGGGCTTGCTGGGCCAGTTTATGTTGGCTACAGTAGCCACCCAGGCTGCACGAAACTCACGTTCTGCTGATGGCTTCCGCCCATACGGATCGCCTGTGACAGCTGGAACCTTTGTGACACATGTTGTGAAAATCACCGGCAACAGCACAGCGATAACGATCATTAAACCCTTCTTGAACATTGCGTGATATTTTGGTTTGTGAACTCCCTGTTTTCAGGCTTATTCAGACATTATATGTTGATGATGCCGTTGCTCCGCCGCGGCCTGTCCAGTTGGTATGGAAGAATTCTCCCCTCGGTTTGTCGGTGCGCTCATATGTATGTGCCCCGAAATAGTCTCTCTGTGCCTGCAGGAGGTTTGCCGGGAGGCTGGCACACCTGTAGCCGTCAAGATATGCCAGTGCTGACGATATTGCAGGCACCGGTAATCCATGCGTTACAGCGGCCGCTACTATCCTCCGCCATCCTGCCTGTGCAAGGTCAATCTTGCTGTTGAAGAATGGATCGAGGAGCAGGTTTGCAAGGCCGCTGTCGTGATCGAACGCCTCCTTGATCTTGCCAAGGAAGATTGACCGTATGATGCATCCTCCCCTCCACATGAGGGCTATGCCCCCGTAATTGAGATTCCATTTGTACTCTTCACCGGCAGCTTTCATGAGTGAATATCCCTGTGCATATGAAACAATCTTCGAGGCATATAATGCATCATGAAGATCGGTGAGGATTGCTTTGCGGTCACCTGTGAAGGGTGCTGCTTTCCATTTCAGCTTTTCTGAGGCCTTCACCCTCTCATCCTTGATCGCTGAGAGTCATCTTGAGAAGACCGCCTCTCCGATTAGTGTCAGGGGAATGCCCTGGTCTCTAGTGCTGCAGTGACGGTCCACTTGCCAGTTCCCTTCTGTCCTGCCTTGTCAAGTATCTTATCCACAAGAGGTTTGCCGTCATCATCTTTAAATGCAAGAATATCAGCAGTTATTTCAATCAGGTAGCTGTTCAATTCACCTTTGTTCCATTCGCTGAAGACCTGGTGCATCTCATCGGCCGTCATTCCAAGCATGTCACGCATGATATGGTATGCTTCCGTTATGAGCTGCATGTCTCCGTATTCTATCCCGTTGTGCACCATCTTCACAAAATGGCCTGCGCCGCCTTCCCCTACCCAGTCACAGCATGGTGTGCCGTCGTCAACCTTTGCAGCTATCTTCTGGAACAGAGGCTTCACGAGAGGCCATGCGGCAGGTGACCCTCCCGGCATGATCGAAGGGCCCAGCAGGGCTCCCTCCTCTCCTCCTGATACACCTGTTCCGATATACAGCAGCCCCTTGCTCTCGGCATAGAGCCTCCTTCTCTCTGTATCAGGGAAGTGTGTGTTGCCACCGTCTATTATCAGGTCTCCCTTCTCAAGATGCGGAAGAAGCGTTTCAATCATCTCATCAACAGCCTGGCCCGCCTTGATCATGAGCATGATCTTTCTCGGCCTTTTCAGTGACGCAACCAGCTCTTCAACAGATGCAGTACCTGTGATCATCTTGCCGGAGGCCCTTCCCTTAATGAAACTCTCGACACGGGAGTAAGATCTGTTATAGACTGATACTGTAAATCCTTTGCTCTCAAGATTAAGCACAAGATTCTCTCCCATCACTGCAAGGCCGATGAGGCCTATGTCTGACAAATTTCCCATTTTATAGCTGTCTTTTGTTTGATACAACACAACAGGTCAAATTTATTAAATTGTGTTGATCATACATCATATAAGTAAAAGAGGTGAGCAACTTTCGTTACTCACCTCGGTTTTTTAATATCATTTCCCCTCCTCAGTGAGGAGGGGTCCGTCCCGATTCTTCGGGACGGGGGGTGGTCTGTCCTGCTAAAAAGCGAAGAGCAAGGAGCATGGGGCATTGGGCAATAGGAGCAGGCAGTAGGAACTTAAGATTGGCAATTACAGAATTTAGTACAGACCACCTCCCCCCTTTCCGCCAAATGGCGGATCGGGGTACTCCTCCTTACTAAGGAGGAGAAATCCTGACCTAATATAATCCTACCTGCTACCTGCCGTCCCACCCGGCTATCCGTGCCCAGAGGTGCCACGCAGCATAGGCTTTCATGTTGGCATTCAGCGGCTGGCTGTGGGCTGATGAGCAACTGTACCAGTCAACACCGACAGTGTGAGAATTTTGCCACTGTATCGCCCAGTTTGCATCGCGCACACCATCATTGTTGCTGTCATAGTCACAGGCATCGTTAGGGATCTTGTCTCCGAAGTAAGCGCCATCAGGATTATATGATTCAATATCAGCGAAGTCAAACAGCCATGTGTTATTTGTGCGGCAGTACTCCCTGATCTGCTCGTTTCGCTTATGCAGATTTCCGTTCAGTCCTCCGCCATCAAGATGGCCTGTCATGTAGACAAACGCTACGTCAGGGAAGTCCTCTTCAAGACCGTTCATCAGGCTGAGATACGTTGTAATATTATCAGCAGTGGCTGTAGATACCTGTCCGCACCATGACCAGATTATAACATTCACATCGCTGTTGGCAGCAAGATAAGTGCGGGTCACCGCCTCCCACTGAGTGTAATTCGGGTTCCCCAGATCACCGGGCATGGCGTAGTCATGGAGATCAAGTGCTCCTCCGGTGCCACCGTTGTTCCACGTATAAGCACTGCCTTTAAAGGTAACAAGCCCTGTCATACCTGAGGTGACCTGGCTTCCATGCGAAGTATGCCCATAAGCTATGTGCAGGTCAGACTTTGCCTTTGTAATCCATTCAGAAGGAATAACTGAGATGTCAATTGTTGAGTGGTCCAGCACAGTACCCTTTTCGGCAGCAGGCCCAGAGTCTTTCGAACAGGAAACGATCATAAGCATCAGAATTGCCGAAAGTAAAGATATCTTTTTCATGTCAGCATAGATTTTGTTCATATTACCAATCAGACGCATATAAGACATAAAATAGTATGCAAAGGTTGCCTGATTGTCAGATCTTTTTAGCTTAACTTTGTTGTTGACCAAGGTATAAACTGAAATGCAAAAAGATCTTAAAACTAAAAGGATTATCAGTGCTCTGAAGGTTGTATCAGTGATATTTTTTGCATATTCCTGTACCACTATGGTGCAGATGCAGAGGACCTTCCCGCCTGAGGCGGAGCTTCCCGCAGACTCTGCTAAATTTCTGTTTGTCAATTTCTATGACTAAAGGATTAAACTCATCTTCATTAGATAAATAATTTCAGGATATTAATGTAGGAGTAATTTTTTCATAGCCGTCATCAGTACCTCCTCTGCATCGGGAGTCACAGGGCTCACTTCTATTTCATAACCACCTTGTTCATATGCTTCTCTGGTGCCAATATAAAAAGGGCCATAATCTCCGTATGCCGCCATGGCAACAAACAATTCGGGATGCATGGCTTTGGCTGCAAGCTGATATTCGACAAACAGCTCTCCCGGCATAAACAAAATACGCGCATCACCCAGCTTTAAACACGAGATATTGATTTGCTTACCTTTTTCCGCCCTTCTTATCCAGGCTAATTTTTGAATATTATTGGTAAGGTATCGCATATTCGCGGTTTTCATTTTTAATTCAACCTCTTCAGCAACACCTTTAGCCGGTTGCAATGAAACCGCCTCGGTAAACCATCCCACTTCACCGGCTTTAATCCCCCCCGGTTTGTTCAACTCCCATGCGCGTTTCATCCCGTCTGCAAGCCTACCAGCTAAAACAGCCCTGATTTCATGCGAGCCGTCATTGTATTTACCGGCGGCAATATTTCCCCCGGCCCCGTTAAAATGAACATGCAGCGCATCGGGTATTTCCAACTGCCGATAATATCTGGCGATACCCGGAAAATCAGGATTTGCAATCCTGGTAAGGTAATAACTCTGAGGGTGAGTGGCATAAAAACTCAGAACGGCCACTGGCTTATCTCCATTCCAAAAACCGATAACTGAAACCATCGAATCAATTATCCCCTCAGGTTTCGCTCGCAACAGAGAGTCTTTACATGAAGAACCCCGCATAGGCATCAGCCTGCCGTTTTCATCCATAATTCTTCTGTTTGAAGCTACCTTAAATACAGGGGCCGCACCAATGCTGTAATGAGTTACAGGCCGGGGGGTTTTTAATGAATTTTCAACAGCTGCTTTGAGCCTTTTAATAAACTTGCGCTGAAAATCGCTTTTAAAGCTTTGCGGCCTGACCCCGTTCTTTTTCAGGAGCTTTTCAGCGCTAAAATCACAAACCGGGGCATCGTGCTGATGCAAGGTATGTACAACCACCCTGTCGATATCTGTGCCAGCTGCTTCAGCCAGTGCTTTTTTAAAGGCGTCCTGCCCTTCGTTGGCAATGCCCAGCCAGTCAACGGCACACAATAAAGGTCCTGAGGCCCAGAGCATAATCATATTTTCACAAACCTCGTCGCATTTGGGCAGGTACAGCAGCCAGAGAAGGTGTAAAGATAACAAATAACAGTAATTTCGATCCGATTGTAATTCTAAACCATTTCGGACCAAATAATCCTGAAACACCTTAATGGA
>JAKEGI010000112.1 GCA_022615595.1 Bacteroidales bacterium
AGATGTTCAGGCAGCGGTTCAGGGTTATGTGGAAATAGTCCTGTGGGTTCGCAATAGAGTTCAATTACCTTTTCTGCACCGAGAGCTTTAAGCAGTGCCGGTATGGCCACTCCTCCAACCGAACTGACGGCATCTACAGCAACCACAAAGCGGGCCTCTCTGATAGCCTTTGTGTCAACAAGTGGCATCTTCAGCACAGCCTCAATATGCCTCTCTGTCCACCCGGTCTCATTTGTCTGTGTGCCCAGCTTGTCATACCCGGCAAACTCATAATCTTCTCTTTCGGCAATTTCAAGCACCATCCTTCCGTCAGCATCACTCAGGAACTCCCCTGCCTCATTGAGGAGCTTGAGGGCATTCCACTGTGCCGGATTATGACTGGCAGTAAGGATTATCCCTCCGCCGGCCCTGAGGGCCGTTACCGCCATCTCCACAGTTGGCGTTGTCACCAGCCCGATGTCAATCACATTGAGCCCTACAGACCGCAGTGATGCATTCACCAGTGCGGCGACAATCTCACCCGAGACGCGTGCGTCACGCCCCGTAACAACAGTCGCTGAACCTGCGTTTCTCCTTCTGAGCCAGGTTCCGTATGCAGATGCGAACCTTGTGATGTCAATGGGGGTAAGTGATTCGCCGGGCTTGCCTCCGATGGTTCCCCTGATACCTGAAATTGATTTGATTAAGGTCATTTCTCAGTATAGTATTTAGCTCCGGCAAAGGTGCAAAAAAGATCTCGGAGAAAACCGGTAAATAGTTGTAAATTTGCACGCTGAAAAGAAACACAATGGAAAGAAAGCCGGAAAGGTCAGAGGGCAGAAAACCTGCCAGAAGAGTCAAGGCACCTGCCAAATCTGCTGTCGAAGAACTGATAAGACTGAATAAATTCATTGCCAACAGCGGTGTATGCGCCAGGCGTGAAGCCGATGAACTGATCAGGATGGGTTATATCCTGGTGAACGGCAAGAAGGTCACAGAACTCGGAACAAAAGTAAAATCCACTGATACTGTTACATATAAAGGTAAAGATCTTACACCCGGGAAGAAAGTCTATATCCTTATGAACAAACCAAAAGGATACGTCACTACAGTTAAAGACCCGCATGCTGAGTTCACCGTTCTTGACCTGGTGAAGGATGCAACCTCCGAGAGGATTTATCCGGTCGGCAGACTTGACAAGAACACGACAGGAGTGTTGTTGCTCACCAATGACGGCGACCTGGCAGGAAAGCTCACACACCCGAAATACGGAGCCGTGAAAGTATACCATGTTCATACTGACAATGCCGTCACGAGGAATGACCTTGAGGCAATGGTCAATGGGGTGGAGCTTGAGGAGGGAACGGTAGGTGCAGATGCTGTTTCTTATCCTGATCCGGATGATCACACACAGGTGGGACTTGAGATTCATTCAGGCCAGAACAGGGTTGTAAGGCGGATATTCGAAAAACTGGGGTACCGGGTAAGGAAGCTTGACCGGGTAAGCTTTGCAGGCCTGACGAAGAAGAATCTTCAGAGGGGCACATGGAGACACCTTACCCCTAAGGAAGTGAGCATGCTTAAGAGAGGGATTTTTAAATAGATCTTGTATCAATATGGGGCATAAATCGGGATTCGTAAATATTCTGGGCAATCCCAATGTGGGGAAGTCCACGCTGATGAACCTGCTTGTCGGGGAGCCTCTTTCTGTTATCACACCCAAGGCACAGACCACACGTCACAGGATAATGGGAATTCTGTCAGGTGACGATTACCAGGTTGTTTATTCAGACACTCCCGGCATCCTGAACCCGAAGTACAGGCTGCAGTCTGCCATGATGCACTCGGTTGAGTCAGCACTCGATGATGCTGACCTGATACTTTATGTGACCGATGTTGTTGAGAGCATCTCAAAGCATGAGGAGCATCTGAGGCGAATAATCGCTTCTCCTGTTCCGAAGATCATTGTAATCAACAAGATAGACCTCACTACCCAGCCTCAGCTGGAAGGAATCGTAGGCCGTTGGGCGGAAACAGCTCCCGGAGTTCCGATACTTCCTGTCTCTGCAATAAATAAATTCAACACCGGCCTGCTGCTCCGCGAGATACTCAACCTCCTCCCTGAAGGGCCTCCTTACTTCCCCAAAGATCAGCTCACCGACCGATATGAGAGGTTCTTTGTTTCCGAGATCATCAGAGGTAAGATCCTTGAAACTTACCAGAAGGAGATACCCTATTCGGTGGAAGTGGAAATAGAGAGCTTTAAGGATGAGGGCTCTCTTGTCAGGATTGGAGCAGTGATCTATGTTGCGCGCGACAGTCAGAAAGGAATTATCATCGGTCACAAAGGTTCGATGCTCAAGCGTGTCGGTACTGGTGCAAGGAAGGAGACTGAGGCATTTCTGGGGAAAAAGGTTTTCATGGAAATCTATGTAAAGGTTGCCCGTGAATGGCGTGACAATCCCCGTATGTTGAAGAAATTTGGATACTTATAGTCTATACTGAATAATGAGCAAGATAGCAGCAATTGTCGGAAGGCCGAACGTGGGCAAATCAACCCTCTTCAACAGAATGACGGAAAGTCGTTCAGCCATAGTGAACGAAGAGAGCGGTGTAACCCGTGACAGGCATTACGGAAAGGTGGTCTGGAACGGGGTGGAATTCTCAGTTGTAGATACGGGCGGCTATGTTGAAAACTCTGAAGATATTTTCGAGAGTGAGATAAACAGGCAGGTGAAGCTGGCCATCAGTGAGGCTGACGTGATACTCTTCATGGTCAACGTAGAGGATGGCATACATGAACTCGACAAAGCCATTGCCGGTATGCTGAGGAGGGTTCAGAAAAAAGTCATCACGGTTGTCAATAAGGTTGACAACAATACCCGGCTTCTTGATGCCGCTGAATTCTACGGACTGGGTCTTGGCGATTATTTCTCAATCAGTTCCGTCAGCGGTTTCGGCACCGGCGAGTTGCTTGATGAAATCGTCAGGCATCTCCCCGGCACGGCCGGGGAGCCCGAGCCCGATATACCGAGGGTGGCTGTTGTAGGACGCCCCAATGTCGGTAAATCATCTCTGGCCAATGCACTCCTTGGCGAGGAGAGGAATATTGTCACACCTGTTGCAGGAACCACTAGGGATTCAATACACAGCCGGTATAAGAAATACAATGCTGAGTTCCTTCTCATAGACACGGCAGGCCTGAGAAAGAAAGCCAAGATAGAGGAGGATATTGAATTCTATTCAATACTGAGAGCAATAAGGTCAATAGAAGAGTCAGATCTCTGTCTTCTCATGATCGATGCCACCCGCGGCCTGGAATCACAGGATCTCAGCATCCTCAGCATAATACAGAAAAACAATAAGGGAATCATCGTTCTTGTCAATAAATGGGATCTCGTGGAGAAGGACCATCAAAGCACGAAAAAGCTTGAGGATGAGATCAGGGAACGGACAGCGCCTTTTACTGACTATCCTATTCTGTTCATCTCAGTCCTGAACAAGCAGAGGATACATAAAGTGCTGGAGCTGATCCAGAAGGTCTTCGAAAACAGATCCCGCAAGATCTCCACTTCAAAACTGAATGAAGTAATGCTTCAGTACATCGCTGAAACGCCACCACCTTCATTAAAGGGTAAGCATATCAAGATAAAATACATCACACAACTGCCATCGGCTTATCCGGCCTTTGCTATTTTCTGCAATTTTCCGCAGTACATCAAAGATCCGTATATGCGATTTATTGAGAACAGGATGAGAGAGAGTTTTGAGCTTTCTGGCGTGCCTATAAAGATCTTTTTCAGAAAAAAATAGGTAGATTTGGTGTGATTTTTGATGGTAAGAGCTGAGATACAGGTATGAGAAGATCATATATTATACTGGCGGTACTTCTTTTTTTTGCACTGGGATCTTGTATTAAGATCGAGAAGCTGCCGCCTGAGCCGATGATAGATTTCAGGGAGTTTACCCTTTCTGACTCAACCGATATCCTCGGCAATCCTGTCAGGGTTGGAAAACTTACATTTTATTTTGAGGACGGCGACGGTGACCTTGGGCTGCCACAGCCTGATTCAGACCTCTCAGAAGAAGAGAGCAACCTCTTTCTTAAGCTTTACCGCAAAACTGACGGTATATTTGAGCTTGTCGGACCAACCGAACCACTCTATCCTTCAGAATACCGCATCCCTCAGATGGTGGTTCCGAGCCAGAACAGGATACTGAAAGGCACCATTGATGTCAGTATGATCTATTTCCTGTATGATCCTCACGACACTCTTTACTATGATTTCTGGGTAAGAGACCGTAGCGGGAATGAAAGCAATACAGAATCTACATGCGTGATTGTACTCGGTGATTCCGGTCCTTGCAAAGATTTGTGATCAGAACTTCAATCCCATCATAAGGACATCGTCAACCTGGTCATTGTCTCCTTTCCATTCAAAGAAATAACCTCTGATCCGCTCCTCCTGATCAGTCATCGGAAGGTCTTTTATCTCATCCAGCAATATTCTTAAGCGGCTTATCTTCATTTTCTTGCTGCTGCGGCCGCCAAACTGATCGGGATACCCGTCGGTGAAGAGATAGACTGTATCACCTTCCCTCAGATGGTACTCCTGGTCATCATAGAATTTTTCCACAACCGACTCGCCTCCCACTGATGAACGGTTGCCTCTTACATATTGCTGCTCGCCGTCGATAATAAGGACTACAGGTCTCATGGCAGAAGCAAAGACCAGATGCCTGGTCTTGATATTGAATTCACAAACAACAATATCCATCCCGTCATTTGATGACTCCAGTTCCTGATTCTGGTTCAGCGTAGAGAATATCTGCCGGTCAAGCTCATGAAGTACCTGCGAGGGTTTGGTGATCTTCTTCACAGTGACGATATCCTGGAGAAGAGCTGTTCCTATCATCGACATAAACGCTCCCGGGACGCCGTGACCAGTAGAGTCAGCACAAACAAGAATAAATCTGTCTTTATCAATCCAGTCAAACCAGTAAAAGTCACCACTGACAATATCCCGTGGCAGGAAGAACACAAATGCCTCCTTAAAGACCGCACCGAGCCTTGCCGTATCAGGCAGCACGCTGCTCTGTATACGCTTTGCATACTTGATGCTCTCTGTTATATCAAGGTTCTTCTGGGCAAGCTCCTCTTTCTGTTCATATACCTCGGCTGTCCTCTTGCGCAGTTCCGTCTCAAGAAACTCTCTCTGTATCCGGTGCGCTCTCTCACGAAGGAGAATAATTATGTAAACGATCACCCCCGCAACAACCAGCACCAATAATATAAACCACCAGCTACGGGTAACAGGCTTCTGGATGAACAGTTCAAACTCTGCTGTTGATAAGGCTTCCGCATTATCACGTGCTGAAGCTTCCACCACGAACCGGTAATGACCGTCACTCAGCCTGTATGTAACAGATCTGTCAGAGGTAGGCTCTCCCCAATCTTCATCAAAATTCTCCAGTTTTGTTCTGAAGGCTACGTTCAGCGGGTCGCGAAGCGATATCCCGGCGTAATTGACCCTGACATTATAGGAAGACCTGTAAGGCAGATTATATGACTCGCGATAGGGATATTCAATATTGTTAATGACCACTGACACGATTCCGGCCTGAGGAGGAGCTGATATCTTCCGTTCCATGACCGGATTGAATACCACCGCGCCGTCGGTGGTGCCCACATAAATATTACCGTCAGATGTTTCTGCCAGGGCAGCTGGCAGGCAGTCACCTGTCACACCAAAATCCCTCCCGAATGCTCTCACGGCTCCCGCTGAAGGGGTAATGATCGAGAACCCTTTCTCATGACCGGTCCATATCCTTCCGTCAGAGGCAATAAGGGTGCTGTAACAATAGTTGGAAAGCAGTCCTTCAGCAATTGTATAGTTATACAGAGTATCGTTGGTAAAGAGGAAGATGCCGTTACCCAGTGTGCCTGCACACACTGTCCCGTCTGGCATGTATGAGATGCTCTGTATCCTGTTGCGCATGGCCCCCTCCATTATCAGCCCCTCAGTTCTGACACCTCCCGTTATATGAATATAGCAGAGCCTGTCCGTTTCGGTTGCGACCAGTACCTCACCATCACGTGTCACAACCACCTGCGAAACGTTATTGTGTGGAAGCATCTCTCTGGTTGTATATATTGCTCTCTGACTTCCTGAAGCCCTGTCAAGACGTACAACACCGTTAAGTGTTGCAAGCCATATATTCTCAGTATCAAAAGCAGCTGAATTGATATGGTTCTGTCCGGGATTCAGGGAGACATAAAACTGTCTTACATCTCCGGTGCTGTTCATCAGCCATAGCCCTTCGCTGACAGTACCTATCCAGATATTACCGCTTTCGTCACAGTACCATGATGCAATACCTGACCCTCCCGTCCTTCTGTTCAGGTCTCTGAAGCTTCCAAAGGTCCCTGTTGAAGGGTCAAAGTCATACAGCCCGTTCCTGGTTCCCATTATCACCCTGCCCTGAGATTCGCCTATGAAGTTTATCTCTTTCTGCAGTGAGGGGGAGTAAAACGAAAACGCGTTGGTTGTCACCGCAGCCAGGCCGCGGCTGAAGAGCCCGATCCAGATGTTCTCTTCACGATCGCGGAATATTGTTCTGACATCATTGTCAGGAAGGCCTGACCCGGTATCATAAGAACCGACAGAAGCTACGGCAGACAGATCGCCGGCAAAATCTACCTTCATGACACCTGATTCCCTGGTGGCAACCAGAACAGAAAGACCCGGTCCGGTCACGAGTGCAGGTATGCGAACGCCTTCAAGGGCTGGATGATTAACCTGTTCCGCTATTAGCATACCGTCGTGACGTGCTATCTTGTAAAGGCCGGCCCCGTCAGTACCTGCAACCCAGAAATCATCGGTTACTTTTCTTATTGTCTGAATCCATGTATATTGAAGTTCAGGAAAGGTGTGTACTATTGCTG
>JAKEGI010000113.1 GCA_022615595.1 Bacteroidales bacterium
AGTTCTCGGAGGAGGAATTCAGAAAGTACCTGAAGGATAACGAGACCGACTTCATCAGGTTCAAGACCAGGCTGCTGCTCGATGAGGCAAAGAACGACCCGGTGCGCAGGGCTAACCTTGTCCGTGAGGTGGTGCGCTCGATAGCCGTGATACCCGACCAGATCAACCGCACCATTTACGTGAAGGAGTGCAGTCTCCTGCTGGGAATGCCTGAGGAGGTGGTACTCGACGAGGTGATGAAGCTGCGTAAGCAGCAGTCGTTCCGCGATCGTAACACATGGCCGGTGCAGGACGCGATAGTGACACCCCAGGCAGTCACCCAGCGACAGAAGAAGAGTGAGAAGACCTCCTATTACTCCGAGAAAGAGATACTGAGGCTGCTCATCCGATACGGTGCAGAGGTGCTGTCTCGTGTCACCGACAAGGAGACCGGAACGGAGACCATTACCACCGTGGCAGACTATATCATCTCAGAGATAGAAGAGGATGAGCTTAAACTTGACGACCCGGTCTTTGCCAGAATGTATGAGGAGATAAAGTTAGATGTCAAACAGGGGATGATACCCGGCGAACGTCATTTTGTGCATCACCCTGAACCGGCAATCAGCGCAGCAGCCGTAGACATGCTCACTGAAAGATACACCCTCAGCCCCATATGGAACACAAGAGGTGCATACGTCGAGACTGAGGAGATGAAGCTGAAGGAGATGGTGCCCGAGACTGTCCTCAGCTTTAAGAGTGACAAGCTGAAGATCCTCCAGAAAGAGATACTCAGAGAGATAACCCTGGCGAAGGGTGACGACGAGAGAGTGGCGGTTCTGCAGGAGCAATTCAGGGCCATGACATCACTGCAGAAGAAAATAGCCTACAGCCTTGGCAAACGAGTTATATGAGAATATGCAGGGCAGAAAAGCCATTTTTTCTTACCTTAGGATAAAATTTCTGATACCATGAGACAAGCCGTTTCTGTTTTTTTTACCCTGTGTGCCATTGCATTTCTTGTCACATCGTGTAAGAAAACAGATAAGGGACCCAATGCATATGCCCCGGTTTTTTCCACCCGTGTGCCCTCCTCACCTGACAATACCCTGAAGAACCGTGAGATCTATTACGGGCTGATGACGCCGGTAGAGGTATGCAACATTTTCGACAGGCTGGGATTATCATACAGAGACACTATCATATCTCCCGCAGAGAACCGTGATCTCTATATGAGCAGCTACAAGGCGGCAATGAACCTCGGGGTATACGGCGTTGACATGGGCTATATGAAGCTCTTCGGCGTAAACAGGCAGACAGTCAGCTATTTCAACACCATAAAGACGCTGAGCGACAGGCTTAACATGCCCGATACATTTCTTTCGGATGCAATCAGGAGTGTCGACCGCACGATTAATAACGCCGACTCGATCACAGGCCTGATGAATGATGCTTATGCAAAGATTGACAGCCATCTCAGGGAGGAAGGAAGTGAGGGAACGCTTGGGCTGATGCTCATGGGAGGATGGATAGAGGCAATGTATCTCGCTACTCAGCTGGCTTATGACCCAGCCAAACCCGACCCGCAGGTGGTTGCAAAAATAGCAGAACAGAAATACTCCCTGATCTCGCTCCTGAGCTTCATGAAGAACTACTATGACGACCCGATGGTGGTCTTTTATACAAAGAAGCTCAAGTACCTCAACAGGTGGTTTGATACATTCGAGATATATTACCGTCCGGGCGATGTGGAGATAGACACCCTGAGGCAGGTTATCACCACCAGCGGGAGCGAGATGACTGTCACCGTCGAAACGATCAACCAGATACGTGATTATATTCTCCGTTTAAGAACCGAGATCACTGCTGTCTGAAAACCTAAATAACTGATGTCATGAACCGTATTATTTTCTTCTCTGCGGTCATTCTGGCCGTTATTGTCATTTCCTGCGGCAGAAGCCAGAAGGAACAGGAAAGCAGGGGCACTGTTCCCCCTGTCACAATAATAGATAAAGGATTCAGCAAGTACATATCTGCCTACACCTCAGGAATTATCTCCTCGGGCAGCACAGTGCAGATAGTATTCACCCCGGAATTCGCCGCATCAATTGACAGAAACAAAACACAGGGCCTCTTTACATTTGATCCTTCCATAAAAGGGACGACCGAATGGGCAGATGACCTGACACTGCTGTTCAGGCCGGCAAAACCGCTGCAGCCGGCAACAAACTATGAAGGCACTCTTGACATCAGCAGACTGGGAACCGTTGAAGAAAGATTCCGGTTCTTTCCACTCTCATTCAGCACCATAGAGAAAAACTTCACCGTAACCCTGAATCCGGTCTCAGCAGATCTACCTGACGGTGAGACATATACACTTACCGGTGTGCTTGTCACGTCCGATTACACTGACCCCGCAGAGGTGGAGAAATATCTAACGGCAGGTGCTGGAAAACGTGATGAAAAGATAGTCTGGGAACATGACAGCAACAATAATCACACATTCACTGTAGAGAAAATAGCAAGACAGAGTGAAGAGAGTGAACTAAAGGTTGCCTGGAATGGCAACCCCTACGGGATAAAGGCAAAGGGTGAGATTGCGGTGACCATCCCTGCGAAGGGTAAATTCACAGTCACCGACCTGAAGGTAAGTGCCGGTGACAGCAAGAGCGTCGAGATCTTCTTCTCTGACCTTATCGATCCTGAATTTGAGCCCGAAGGGGTTGTCACGATGAGGCCTTCTCATCCTCTCACCGTGACGGCTGAAGGCAACAGGATGCTTATTATCCCGGGTGACTATGTCATAGGCGAAACAGAGATAACAATAGACGGGGCACTCCGTAACACAAGAGGAGAGAAGCTTGGCGAGCCGGTGACAAGAGGCATCAACTTCACACCCGTAATGCCCGGGATAAAGGCTGTCGGAAAGGGCACAATAATGCCCTCATCAGGAAGCCTCATCTTCCCCTTCATGGCTGCAAACCTGAGTGCGGTTGACCTCACCATCATTAAGATTTTTGAAAACAACCTGCCATGGTTCCTTCAGCAGAACAGCATGGGAGAGGCCAATGTTTACAATGACGTCAAACGTTTTGGCCGGCCTGTCTACCGCGGACGGATATCTCTTACCGGCGATGCAGGGTTCGATCCCAACAGGTATAACCTGTTTACAATTGACCTGGCAAACTACATTGATCCGGAGCCCGGAATCTTATACCGCATCGAGCTGGGCATGTGGCCATCATACTCTCTCTATCCCTGCAGCAGCAAGCCTGAGAAATCGAAGTACGAGGAGATGCTTGACCTTGCCGATCTTGACAGGGAGTGGGAAGGGTCGGATAATTACTATCAATTCTCGGAAGAGGGGCTCTTCTACGAGTATGCGTATGACTGGCGTGAGAGGGAGAATCCATGCAGGGAGGCCTACTACAGTCCGTACAAGAAGCTTGTAAGGAACATCCTTGCCTCAGACCTCGGTATAATGGTGAAGAACGGCACAGACAACAACCTGCGCATCTTCGTGAATGATCTACAGACAGCGCAGCCTGTTGAAGGCGCTACGGCGGAGATATTTGACTACCAGATGCAGCTGATCGGCACCGCGGTGACTGACAGGTACGGCGTTGCAGCGCTGCCCTGCACACGGAAGCCGTCACTCGTTATCGTACGCAAGGAGAGCAACCGCAATTACCTGTCGCTTAATGACGGTGCCGCACTGTCAATGAGCTCCTTCGACGTATCCGGAGAGATGCCGCAGGAGGGAATCAGGGCATTCATCTTCACCGAGCGCGATGTCAGAAGGCCGGGTGATACTATTTTTGTCGGACTGATAGTAAAGGATGTCGCCAGCAGTCTCCCAGCCGGCCATCCTGTTCATTTCGAGCTTATTAACCCGATGGGCCAGAGAGTCGATGACCAGGTTGCCGCACTTAACGACCAAGGATTCATCACCTTCACCACTCTCACCTCTGCTGATGCCGTGACAGGCAACTACAGGGCACAGGTACGCATCGGCGGCGCATCCTTCTCAAAGACAATCAAGGTGGAGACAGTCAAGCCAAACAGGCTGAGGATAAAGCTCGACTTTCCGTATGCCGTCGCCGGAGGAGAGAGCCGGGCAGTGAGGGGTGACATGAAGGTCTCATGGCTTAACGGAACTGTGGCCCGCGACCTTAAGACAACCGTCGACCTGCTCCTGAAGCCGGTGAAGACCACCTTCGAGAGGTACGGACAATACAATTTCGATGATCCTGTTGCACGCTTCTGGTTTGAGAGCCAGACCATATTCGACGGAAGCATCAACAGCTCCGGAGAGGCGGTAGTATCATTCACACCTGATGATGAGCTCAATGCCCCG
>JAKEGI010000009.1 GCA_022615595.1 Bacteroidales bacterium
GCCGATCCCGGAGGGATCGCAGCTCTGTAGCAGTCAGCCACAGAGGAATTCATAAAAAAATAAAATAAAAAATATTGCCGGTTGAAATATATTATTTAACTTTGTAGCGCAAAGTACTATAAAATTGTAACCATGAGCCAGTCAAGTCAGCATCTTGAAGACATAAAGGTCATAAAAAGAATAATGGAGGAGTCTTCCAGGTTCCTGTCGCTCAGTGGATTATCCGGAGTGTTTGCAGGCATATTCGCCATTGCGGGAACAATAGTGGCAAAGATGATCATACCTGAGTCAATGTTTGCCGGGGAGGTGTCGTCAGAGTCATTTCTGTCAGACCCTGAAGTCAGAAGGGTGATCTTACTTCTTATTGCCGATGCCGGAACAGTGCTGATACTTGCCCTGGCTGCAGCTGTGATTCTTTCATACAGGAAGGCCACAAAGGCCGGTCATGCTATCTGGACAACAGTGACACGACGACTGCTGATGAACCTGTTTATTCCGCTCGCAACAGGAGGGTTCTTTATTATATTCACCTTCGGCAAGGTGCCTGTAAGTGTTACAGTGGCAGCGACACTTATCTTTTACGGACTGGCTCTCATCAACACTGCCAAGTTTACCCTGGGAGAGATATACTGGCTGGGAGTGCTCGAGGTGGTGACCGGCCTGGTGTGCCTGCTCATGCCTGGTTATACACTCATCCTATGGGCATTGGGCTTCGGTTTGCTGCATATTATTTACGGACTCTTTATGCATATAAGGTACAGGTAAGATGAAGGAGATCCTGGCAAAAATAAACAAGTCATTTGAAAACAGGGTGAGGCTCGGAATAATGTCTGTGCTCTCCATTCACCGTAGTATGGACTTCACCGGCCTGAAGGAGCTGCTTGACGTCACAGACGGTAACCTGGCGAGCCACCTCAGGGCCCTGGAAGAGGGGGGCTTTGTCACAATGGAGAAGAGCTTCATTAACCGGAAGCCAAACACCACCTATTCAATAACGGAAGCAGGAATGGAGAGTTTCAGGAGTCACCTCAAGGCTCTCGAGGAGTTGATCAGTAAACAATAATTTTTTTATATAATCACTTTGAAAGACAAAGTACTCTAAAAATTAATTAAATGGAAAATGAAATTTTCAAACTGGAAAAATGGTACCGTTCGATGACAGTGAAAATGGCCCTTCTGGGTTTTCTTGGATTGGTGCTACTGATCCCCCTGCAGCTGATTATGGAGGTTATCAGGGAAAGGTCTGCCAATGCCGAGATGGCACGCATTGAGATCGGCAACCTCTGGGCTGCCTCACAGACAATTACAGGACCGGTGCTGAATGTACCGGGAACCAAGGTAATCTCGGGCGACGGCAACTATGCGACAACCACCCTTCATATCCTGCCTGAGAACCTCTCAGTCACAGGAAAGCTGAGACCGGAGATAAGGTACCGTGGCATTTATGAGACTGTAGTTTATGATTCGGATATTGATATTAAAGGTAATTTTTCGGTTGCCGGCTATGAGACCCTCAATGATTACATCTATCAGTGGGATAAGGCTTACATCACCATCGGCGTATCCGACAACAGGGGTTTCCGCGATAAGGTTGAGCTCTCCTTTAATGACGAATTAATAGGTGCACAACCCGGCACCGGACAGGGCGACCTGTTTGAAAAGGGGGTCTCTTTTCCGCTCTCCCTCACTCCGGAGGCAATAAAGGATTTCAGGGGAGACTTCAGCATCAGTTTCGGGCTGAAAGGCAGCGGCAGCATACTCTTTACTCCCGTAGGTCAGACTACGAGTGTGACTCTCTCATCTAACTGGGATGCACCCTCATTCGTCGGTACCTTTCTGCCTTCTGAGCGTGATGTCACAGACAAGGGATTCACTGCGGGATGGATGGTGACGCATCTGAACAGGAGCTTCCCGCAGGCATGGACGGGGAGCGGTTATACCCCCTCTGAGGAGGCATTCGGCGTCAGCCTGATAATGGAGGCAGACCATTATACAAAGGCTGAACGCAGTGCCAAGTATGGCATCCTGTTCATCGTGATAACTTTTTTTGTGCTAATCATTGTCGAGATAAGATCGACACAGAGGATACATATTTTTTATTACCTGCTTGTAGCAATGGCTCTTATCCTCTTCTTTTCTTTGCTTACCGCACTGAGCGAGCATACAGGATTCAACATGGCATATCTAATCTCCTCGGTGGCCACCATAGCACTGCTGTCGGCTTTTTTCAGGTCTCTTCTGGAGAAACAATGGATTATATTGGTTATCAGCGGACTGCTTGCATTATTATATGTGTTCATGTTTATTTTGCTGGCATTGAAGGATTACGCGTTCCTGGCTGGGAACATAGGGTTGTTTGTGCTTCTGGCTGTGCTGATGATGGTTTCGTCAAAGTACAGGCTGTTTAAGGAATAATGGCATTTGATTTTGCCAGCCCCGGGACAGACCACCCCGTCCCGACAGGTTGGGACACCCCTCCCCGATAAATCGGGGCAGGTTCTCCCTCAGGAGGGGAAAAGTCTCTTTTATATGATTATGGTTTCTCCGGTTTTTGCAATAACTTACATGCTTATTGCAAAGGTGCTGATACATGATCCTGAAGAGGTATATTGAAGAACCGGCCGGGGAAGATTTTGACCTGGTCATAATCGGAGGAGGCATAACGGGTGCTGCAGTTGCATATATTGCAGCTGCAAGGGGACTGAAGGTTGCGCTGTTCGAGAAGAACGACTACGGCGGCGCAACCTCAGCTGCCACCTCAAAGCTCATCCACGGAGGGCTGAGATATCTCGCCAACGGGGAGCTGAAACTGGTACGCGAATCACTCCGCGAGCGACGGATACTTGGCAATATAGCCCCCAATTTTGTTTATCCCCTGCCATTCGTTTTTCCCAACTATAAGAAATGGGGCGGCAACATCTGGAAGATGATGGTGGGGATGTATCTCTATGACATGCTCTCATACGACAAGAAAGACACATGGGACAGGAGCAAGAAGCTGCAGAATCATAAGCTCATCTCTCACAGGAAAACCGTGCGGCTTGAGCCAAACCTCAGGCAGGAGAGACTCAGAAATGCATTTTATTTCTTCGATTACCAGAGCATCTTCCCCGAGAGGTTGACGCTGGCATTTATTAAATCAGCAGCAGAATACGGAGCCAGGGTGTCAAACTACACTCCTGTCGAAGGGTTTGTTTTCGATGCCGGAAGGAGGATCACAGGGGTGAAGGTCAGGGATATCCTTACAGGTAGAACGATGTCTGTTAAAGCTGATCTGGTAATCAACTGTGGCGGAACATGGGCAGACAAGATACTTGGCATGGCCTCTGAAAAGGATCTTCAGGTTCATAAGATCAAACGGTCTGAGGGAATTCACATCATAACAAAGAGAATTGCCGGCAACCATGTAGTATCGATTCAGCGTGATGACGGAGGGCACATGATGATAATGCCCTGGCGTGACCACTCGCTGATAGGCACCACAGACAAGGAATATATCGGAGACCCGGATGACTACCGCGTTTCGCGGGAGAGTGTCAATGATGTGATCGAAGCAGTAAATCGTCATTTTGGCAGGAAGATTTCATTTGATGATGTGACTCACGCTTACGGTGGTCTGCGTCCGCTTATCGATGACCAGACGAAAGGCACCTACCAGACATCGAGGAAATATGAGGTTTATGACAATGCTGTTGACGGCATTGAAGGGATGATCACTGTTGAGGGTGGCAAATACACTACAAGCAGAGGTCTTGCCCGGAATGTGCTGAAGGTGATTTCTGCAAAACTCAGCAGGACACTTTCGGATTCTGTCTCCGACAATCTTTATCTTTCAGGATGTGAGATAAGAGACATGAAGCAGTTCATGATCAGGCAGCATCTTAATTATGTTGATTTCGACAGGAAGACAATAGAATATGTCAGCAGGAACTATGGCACTGACAGCAAGGTTGTCTTTCAGATCGCCAGGGATGACAGGAGGCTGGCCGTGGTCATCAGCCACGACGGGGAGATACTGGCGGAGGTTGTTTATGCGATAAAATATGAAAGTGCCAGGACGCTCAGGGATATAATGCTGCGACGAACAGGGACAGGAACGCTGGGCAATCCGGGGATGGATATAATCAGAAAAATAGCTTCTCTTGCTGCAGAGCTGTTGAACTGGGACGATGCTCGCACAGAAGAGGAGATATCAACGATCATGAGGGTTTACGAACTGCATTAACAATCAATCTCCCGGATAATGGATTCAACATACAGGAATATTTTAAAATGGGGTGACAAAAGAGAGGAGAAGATCGCCCCACGGATGATTCAGCTAATAAGGGAAAAGT
Source organism: Bacteroidales bacterium (assembly GCA_022615595.1). Lineage (GTDB taxonomy): Bacteria > Bacteroidota > Bacteroidia > Bacteroidales > VadinHA17 > SR-FBR-E99. The sequence continues at coordinate 4,335 of JAKEGI010000009.1, forward strand.
TTGGCTATAACGATGATACTTTAAAGCATCGGCACCTTCCCGGGCTGGAGCAGGTAAAGTTAGAGAAGAAGCCAGCGCTGGAGCCCCGGCAGCTTGATTTTATCAGGTCGGTAGTAGGCGATGATGATATCCTTACCGATGACTGCTCGCGTGCCCGGTTCTCATGCGGGAAGTTCTATGGTGAGCTACTCGACCTGAGACTTGGACGGGTTGCCTCTCCGCCTGATGCTGTAGTATCGCCTGGCAGTCATGATGAGGTGGAGCACATTATCCGTTTCTGCAGCAGTGAGCATATCCCGGTAATCCCTGTCGGAGGGCAGTCGTCAGTCACCGGTGCCTTACAGGCCCCGGAGGGAGGGATTGCGCTTGACCTGGCAAAGCATCTAAACAGGGTGCTCAGTATAAGCACTGTCAACAAAACAGTAACAGTCGAGGCCGGAATTTCTGGGCCATCGCTTGAGGCAGAGCTTAACAGAAGGGGTTATACCTGCGGTCATTTTCCCCAGTCATTTGAGTACTCTACAGCAGGAGGGTGGATTGCAGCAAGAGGGGCAGGGCAGGCCTCTACCGGTTACGGCAAGATAGAGGATATGGTTGTTGCCCTCAGGGTGGTCACCCCGGCAGGTGTCATTGAGACAAAAGATTACCCGAGAACAGCACAGGGGTGGGATCTCTTCAGGCTCTTCATGGGGTCAGAGGGAACACTGGGGGTGATAACGGAGGCCACACTCAGAATTCATAATCATAACCCCCTGGATACCGCCTCTGCAGCCTTCATCTTCCGGTCGTTTGAACAGGCTGTTGAGACCATGCGGAAGGTCATGCAGAGCGAGTACGGTAAGCCTCATCTCTTCAGGATCTCTGACCCTGAAGAGACTGACATAGCCTTCAAAACGGGAGGCTCAGACAACAGTTTCTCCGATAAGTTGTTAAGGCGGTTGGGCTTCCTGCCCGGAGAGAGGTGTCTCATGTTCGTTACAGTTGAAGGAGAGAAAGATTATAATCTATTCGTTCTGAAAAAAATCAGGCATACTGCCCGCAAAGGCAGGGGGATGTACATAGGCACCGGTCCGGTGAAGAAATGGCTCGACCAGAGATACTCGAGTGCCTACATACGCGATCCCCTGATGGACCTTGGCATCATGACCGACACGCTCGAGACTGCTGTGACCTGGGAGAGCCTGATGAAGGTATGGTCATCAGCACGTGCATATGTCAAGAAGCGCCCGAAGACAGTATTTATGGTACATATCTCGCATGTATACGAGAACGGTGCAAACCTGTATTTCACCTTCCTGAGTCCCATGGAGAAGGGGAATGAACAGGATGACTTTGCCACATTCCACAGTGGACTGGTGGATACCATTTTGAAGAACGGAGGGTCACTCTCGCATCATCACGGTGTGGGAAGGGTCCTTGCCCCATGGATGGAGGGCCATCTCGGGGAGAGCAGCATGAGGGCACTAAAGGCGATAAAGAGACATTTCGATCCGGGGAACATTATGAACCCGGGAGGCACACTCGGATTAACACAGGAGAAGAATGAAATCATCAGATGAGCTTATACTGTCAATTGACTTCGGCACTCAGTCAGTCAGAGCGGTTATTTTTGACCTTTCGGGTAACATAACAAGGTTAGCCAGGACGGAGATAGAGCCCTATTTCTCTGCAGGCCCCGGGATGGCCGAACAGTACCCGGAATATTTCAGGGACAGGATGTTTGAGACGCTCCGGAAGCTCTTCAGTGAGGCCGCGTCAGAGAGGGAGAAGATAAAGGCTGTCACCCTTACGACACAGCGTTCGACGCTGATCAACCTTGACAGGGATGGCAACTCACTGAGGCCGGCAATCATATGGCTTGATCAGCGTCAGACAGGTATCGGCAGCTATCCCGGACCTCTGATGCAGTTGGCTCTCAGGGTAGTAGGCATGCGTGAGGCAGTCATCCATGCAGTGAAGAACGGTGAATGCAACTGGCTGATGCAGAATACTCCTGAAATATGGGAAAAGACCGACAAGTTTCTCTTCCTCTCGGGATACCTGACACATGAGCTCACGGGTGAATTCACCGATTCTGTCGGCTGCACTGTCGGATACCTGCCTTTTGACTATAAGAAGCAGCGGTGGGCTGAAAGGAGCCACATGAACTTCAGGATGTTTCCTGTTGAACGGGATAAGCTACCCCGTCTTGTGAAACCTTCGGAGGTGCTTGGTTACATCAGCAGGTATGCTGCTGAGAAGAGCGGTATTCCTGAGGGTCTTCCCCTCATCGCTGCAGCGGCTGACAAATCGTGCGAGGTTCTCGGCTCAGGGGTTGTCACTCCCGATGTGGCATGCCTGAGTTACGGCACCACCTCAACGGTGCAGACCACACATACAAAATACCACGAAGTCATTCCCTTCTTCCCTGCCTATCCAAGCGCCATCCCTGACCGGTTCAATACTGAGATAATGATCTTCAGGGGGTTCTGGATGATAAACTGGTTCAAGAAGGAGTTCGGGCTGAAGGAGATGCAGCTGGCTGAGCAGACGGGTCGTACACCGGAGGAGCTTTTTGATGACATGATTCGTGACATACCGGCCGGATCGATGGGTCTCACTCTTCAGCCCTACTGGTCGCCAGGGGTGAAGATACCTGGCACCGAAGCCAAGGGGGCTATCATCGGCTTCGGCGATGTGCACACAAGGGTACATATCTACCGGGCTATCCTTGAGGGGCTTGCATACTCGCTGAGGGAGGGTCTCGAGAGGACTGTAAAGAGAACGGGAATTCCGGCAAGAAAAATCATCGTTTCAGGCGGAGGATCGCAGAGCAGCCAGGCCATGCAGATAACAGCCGACATATTCAATATGGCAACCTGCAAACCTCACACCTATGAGACCTCGTCACTCGGTGCTGCAATAAACGCAGCCGTGGGGATGAAATACTACAGTGACTATGATTCGGCTGTGTCAGCGATGACGCGGGCGGGCGAAGAGTATCTTCCCGACAGCAGAAACGTGGATATCTACAACGAACTGTACAGCAAGGTATATTCAAGGATGTACAGGCACCTGCAGCCTCTTTACAGCCAGATAAGGAACATAACCGGCTATCCTCAGAAAATTTGATCCGGGAAGCATGTTTACAGAACCTTGATTTCCAGTTTTCCCCCTATCCCAAGGCTGTCGCCGGCTATTATTATGACAGACAGCAGTTCCGGATTCTTAAGGGCTTTCTCTGTCACTTCATGCACCATGGCTATATTCTTAACCTCATTACAGAAGGAAGTAGCATAGGCGTCAGCCAGTGCTCCGCTGCCACAGGCTGTCATGCATGCATCTGCGATGCCGAAGCTGAGTGAATGGCCTACGGTACCGGAAGAACAGCAGACTGACAGCGGGGTATCTTCGGGATTTATTTTCAGTCCCACCTTGCCTGACAGGGGTGAGCTGCCTGCATAGACGGCGATTGTTGCCGGGGAGGTCAGTTTCATGAAGAGATCGCCGCCGTTTTCTATTACAATCTCCTGTGGCCTATATTTTTCAAGGATGTCATTGCAGATAAATTCGGCCATGGCACCGGCCACGGCGCTCATGGGGCCTGTCCCTGCTGCCAGTGCCGCTTCGCTCATCGCTGTGATAAGAGGGTGTGAGCCACCCGGGGCAACGACGGGCGTCAGTGAATCCCTGAATTCCGGATGAGCGGCAATATGTTTGTCAAGAATTTTGCGAAAATAAAGAATGCGATCAATGGTGAACCGTTCGGCTTCCTTCCGGTAGTGGTCCCTGTCGATAGCCACCCAGAGATCTGTCTCCCTGAAGGCTGATCTGAAGCTGATCCACCTTTTATTGCCCATAGCCTCGCGGTAGAGGCGGGGCTGGTATGAGGGGCTCTTAGCCAAGGTCTATTGAGAACAGTTTGAGCGGGCAGGCGGTGAGGCACAGTTCGCATACCACGCACTTCTCAGGCTCGAATGAGAGCTCTGCCGTTTTGTGGTTCATAGTCAGCGCCCCCGGAAAACAGACGGCGGAACAGGCGCCGCAATGGATACACAGATCTTCGAGGTAGGTGATCTTTTTGTCTATGGGCACGCACTCCACATTGCGCTGCCTCATATACTCCATTCCCTCCCTGAGAACCTTTGCCGGAGCGGTCATCTCCATTACAAGGTGTCCCACCTGGCCGGGTGTGACATCGGCCTTGACGATGTTGACCATGATGTCATACTTCCTGATAAGATTATATGTTATGGGTTCTCCTGTCGCATCCGGCGGAAAGGTCAGCACAAATCTCCTGCTTTTCATATGTTCCTGTTTTTTGATAGTTATAGTCTAATTTCCAGGCTGTTCAGCCCGGAGGCCTTCTGAAAGTACTCGACTGGCTGCGTCAGAAGGAACCGTCCTGCGGTTATCTCTTCTCTCAGGATCTCAGCAATATCGCGTGCCACTTTTATGCTTGACAGCGGTGCGGTGCGTATCTTTTTGCCGTTGAGTGTTATCTCCCCCGAGAATAGTGAATTATAATCAATGCGTCCCAGGATATCGTGATCCGGCGATCCGTAGTCTATGATATTGGTCTCTATCTGGCTGTTGCGCACCATGACCCTTCGGGCCATATCCTCGTCAAGCACGGGAATGGGAATTCCGACGCCTACAAACATGGATACGCCGTATTTTTCAAAGTATGCTGCCCGTATGAACCTTGTGCTCATCTTTGAGGCATCACCTATCAGCGCCAGTGTTGCCGAGTTGCCGACCGGTACACCGTACTTGTTTACCGGCTTGCCGGTGTTGAACTGCGTACCGTGCCAGGCGACATAGCCCGTGGTGCCTCCGAAGAAGATGCGTGTTCCGATGCCGATGGTGCGCATCTCAGGATCGTTAAGCAGGGGGCTCATCTCGCCCGAGGTGGAGAAGTTGGCGTTTCCAAAGGCAGGC